>CAYRCN010000132.1:0-5327 GCA_964422805.1 uncultured bacterium
GAAACTGACTGCGGTTTTTCGGAGTGGCATCCCTGAACTAAAACCTCGGTGGGGAAATTGACCGCATTCCTTACGAACGGTTAACCCTGCCATTTAAAAAATCTGAAAAAAAATCATATAACTTCACACTAAAACTCCTTGACTATTTCACCCCTTTTTATAAATTAAAATCGATATGCGCTTAAAGGAAATTAGATTATCGGGTTTCAAATCTTTCCCAAAGAAAACCTTATTTAATTTAAAAGAAGGCATTACTGCATTTGTTGGTCCCAACGGCTGCGGCAAGAGTAATATAATAGATGCTATAAAATGGACCCTAGGAGAGATGAGCGCAAAATCTCTGCGAGCAGAAGGTATGGAAGATCTTATATTTACAGGTACCGAAACCCGCCCTCCCGTGGGAATGGCAGAAGTTGTATTAACCTTTGAAAATAACGGTGGAATACCTACGGACTTCGATGAAGTAGAAATAAAAAGACGATTTTTTCGCTCGGGAGAAGGAGAATTTCTTATCAACGATACTCCCTGCCGTCTTCGAGATATACAGGACTTGTTCGCGAATACCGGTTTAAAATCGGCTATCTTAAACCAGGGGCTCGTCGAAGATTTTCTTATCTCCGATTCGGAACTCAGAAGAGAAATTTTCGAATCTATATCGGGCATAAAAAGATACAGAGGCGACAGGAAAGAAGCGCAAAATAAACTAAACTCCGTGTCTAACTCTCTCGAAAAAATTGAAATCTTACTAAACGAAAAGAGGAGTAACGCCCGTTCTCTTAAAAGCGAAGCAAACAGAGCTAAAAGATATCATAAATTCAAAGAAGAACTAAAGGAAAAATCAATCATAGTGGCTAAACAACGGCTATTTGAAATCGAAAATACATTAAAAGAAAGAGAAAACAAAATAAGCGAACTTAATAAAAAAATCGATGAGACCCAAAGTATAATCAGCAAATGGGAAAGTGAGATAAAAATAGGTGAAGATGAGCTAAGAGAGAGAAGAGAAGAATACCTGCAAAGAGGAAACGAAATACAGGAAATACAGGAAAATACGTCGTCCCTAAGAGAAAAGAAAGCGGGAAATGCCGGCGAACTGAAACATATAGATAACTTCACAAAAGACCTGCCGAAAGACCTTTCTGCTATTATAGACGAACTTCAGAAAGAAATGGACAATATAGAAAAGACAGAAGAAAAGGTAAACTCAGAAATAATAACTTCTAAAGAAAAAATAGAGAAAATCGAAAAGGAATTTTCCGAAATTACATCCGAAATTGAGAATCTCAAAGAAAAAGAGCTCTCTTTAACCGTAAAAAAAGAAGAACAGAACCTGCGCCTTACCTCACTAAAAGAAGCGCAGGGAGAATATAAAAAAGAAATCGATAAAGAAAATTCAAAAATAAAGGATTTGAATTCAACAACAAAAGAAATAGAGAAAAAATTAAAAGAAAATACAAAAAAAATTAACGACCTTAATAAAACCATAGAAAAATACGAAAACGAGAAATCTGCCGTTCTTAGAAAACTCAACACATTAACATCCGAAAACGAAAAAACAAAGAAAGAAATAGAGTTTTACAAAAATAGAGATATTGAGATATCGAAAGAGATGAAGAGAATTAACGCCAAATTCGGATTACCTTCACTTTCGGACAATTTAGAAGTCAAAAAAGGGTACGAGGCCGCGATTGAAGCCATATTCGGAGAAAGAGTAAAAAGTATAGTTGTAGAAGCAGGCGGAATCAAAGATGTATTGAATTTTATTAAAAAAGAATCATTAAAAGGCGGAATATTCGCGATAAAAGACAAAGAAGAAACAAGTAAAGATAGTGGTCTCGCAGGGGTGGTATCGGGAAAATTTGCCCATCTTCTAAAAAAAGAACTCTCCCAATACAACTTTGCAGAAACTCTGGAAGAAGCTCTAAATAAGGCAAAGGAAAAAGGCGGATTCTGGGTAACTAAAAGCGGAGATATATTGATCGGTAATTTCATTCTACTCTCCAAAAATAAAGAGGGGATTCTAATTAGAAGAGCAAAGGAAAAAGAACTTACCTTAAAAGAAAATGAATACGAAAAACAAATTAGGAAACTCGAAGAAAAGCGGAACGAGATTTTAAATGCTCTCACGGCATTCGAAAACGAACTGAAGAAAGAAAATAACGAAAGAGAAAAAATAACAGCAGAAAAAGCAAGATTCGAATTCGAGGTCAGCCGCGTAGAACTGAAAATAGAATCTATAGAAAACAATATAAATGAAGCAAAGAAGGAAATACGCGAAATAAAGAAAATGATAGAGGAAGAGGACAAAGAAAAAGAAAACGTAAAGAAGACCCTTTCTTCGGATTACGAAAAACAGTCGAAAATAAAAAACAAAAAAGAAGAAGCGGAAAAAGAACTCGCAAAAATAGAAAAAAAGAAAGAAAAGGTAACCGACAGGGAAAGTGAAACAAGAGAAGAGATAGGTAGACTAAAAGAGGGCTTAAGATTAATAGAGAGAAAAGCCATCCTCGAAAAAGAAATTAAGGAATTAGATAACGCAATCAAAAAAGAAACAGAGAAACTTGAAGAACTAAAGAAAAAGAATTTATCATTAAACGAAAAAATAAAAAAAGCTGAAGAAACCCTCGACGAGAAAAAATCAAAGTCTGCATCTATTCATGAACAAAAAGACAAACTGGAGAAAGAAATATCCGAGTTGAAGATGAACGCCGCGGGAGAAAAATATAAGAAAGACAGTATTCAAAGCGAAATTTTCAGAGAATTCGGAGAAGAAATAAACGGAGAAGATGTAGAAATAGTAGAAAACGTGAGCGAGGATATAGAAATATTAAAAAGAAAGATAGAAGGTTTATATCCTATAAACCCGCTCGCATTAAGTCAATACGAAGAAAAACAGGCAGAATTGGATAAAATCGAAGCAGAACGCTCTGATTTGATTTCATCAAAGAAGGACATAGAAGAAACTATAGAAGAAATCGACACAAAAGCGACGAGAGAATTTACGGAAACAATTTTAAATATAAAAGAAGATTTTAAATCTATTTACAGCAAACTCTCACCCGGAGGAGCCGCCGATATAAGATTACCCAGTATAAACATTCTCGAATCCGACATAGAAATCCTGGTCAGACCTAAAGGAAAAAGACTCAAAAGCATGGAATTATTTTCCACCGGAGAAAAAACTCTTGCCGCTATTGCTCTTCTTCTCGCGATAATGCGAAAAAGACAGTCACCCATATACATTATGGACGAAATTGACGCTCCACTTGATGAAAACAATATAGAAAGATTTAACGATATCCTGCGCGAATTTTCAGAAAGTTCTCAGATACTGATAGTCACTCATAACAGAGCGACTATGGAGCATTCAGACTTTATCTACGGAATAACAATGGAAGAAAACGGCGTCTCAACAGCTCTATCGATAGACGTTAATAAAATTTAATCTTACATAGAAAAGGGGAACACAGTTATGCAACTATTTTCTAGACAGAATAGAAATCTAATAATTTTTCTTATATTTTTATTTGTTACAGGATGTAACAGTCCGGAAGAAAGCGAAAATAATACCTGGACTATAGAAGTTGGAAGTCAAAACGTTCAGGTAGAAATCGCGGACACACCCCAGGAATGGGAACTCGGATTATCTTATAGAGACACACTCGCAGATGATCACGGGATGCTTTTTGTTTTTCCGAATGAAAGCAGAAGAGTTTTCTGGATGAAAGGCTGTAACTTCGATATAGACCTCGCCTATATAGAGTCGAACGGCACAATCTCAGAAATCATAACAATGAAAAAAGAACCTCTCAATACTCCTCCGGAATCTCTTAAGACCTACCCCTCCCAATCGACAGCGATAAAATACGTTCTTGAAATGATAGGGGGATGGTTCGAAGAACACAACATTGACGTTGATACCGAAATCAATCTCGAGCAAATTAATAATTAAGTTTTTTATTTAAAAATCGAGAATGAAAAAATCCGTGTTTATCCGTGGCTAATCTTGGGGGTGTAAGGGGAATTTTAAACAACAAAAAATCTTTGTGTTCTCTGTGTGTTCTTTTCTCTGTGTCCTCTGTGGTACAAAATTGGAGGGGAGGGGATATTTGCAGCTTGACAGATGAAGAGAAAGTAATAAAATAAGAAAAAAATTAAGGGGGTTGTAATGTTTTTGCTGGCTGTTTTTGTTGGGGCAATAGCTATGGCGGTTCTCAGTAACATTCCAGTTATAGGACATATTCTCGCAGGGTTTCTTGCGGGTATTATAGCAAAAGGTCCCGGCAGAGGAGCTTTAGCGGGATTCTTAAGCGGAACTATAGTAGGAGTACTTGCAACTTTGCTTTTTACAGCAATCGGCGGTGTATGGGGTGGAATATTAGGAGGACCTCCCGGCGCAGTCCTTGGCATAGTTGTTGGAGCTACCTCAGGCGCTACTATTATTATAGCTTCGCTCTATTTCGGAATACTCGGCCTTATAGGCGGAATTATCGGCGGAGCTCTAAAAAACAAATAAAATCCTAATTATACTTTAGTCTCCAAGGAGTGAATTTACTTTATCCTCAATTCTATTAGCCAACTCAGATATATCGGCGACTTTCGACGCTGAAGTAAGAACATCGACCTTACAATCTTCCGGTTTCCATTCTCCGCTTCCAGAAGTAATAAGAAGTAAAACCTCATCCGGGTTTTCAACTCTTCCAAGGTATTCTTTGACCACTTCCGGCAATCTATAACCTTCGGTAGTGTGAATGATAATTTCCGCATCCCAATCTTTCTGACCTATTTCGCTTAATCCGGAAATATCTATCACACTTATATATACATCTTCTCCTTCCAGCCTTGAAGTAAGCGTATCTACCATAAGATTTTTATACTCACTCCCCTGAGTTGCAATCAAAATTTTTCTGCCGGAATCCGGAGAACCGACCTCAAAGGCTTCCGCGACATCCTGAATATTAACAAAAAGATAAACTCCGAATGCGATTAGAAACAAAATAATAAGAGAACCAAGTACGATCAAAACTCTTTTTAAAATTTTCATTTTCCCTCCTTTTTTCCATTTTTTATAATTTTACAAAAATCAATTTTCCAACTTTAGCGACATAATGATTTTATTGTATTAGAATTTCATGTCAACCCCTTTACCTCCCAACACACAATGCTGCCCAGTTAGTCAGTTGGTCGGTTGGTGAGTTGGTGCGTAAAAAAAACAGACCAACAGACCAACGCACTAACAGACTAACCATTAAAAACACCTTGACTAAACAAGAAAAAAACCTTACAATGGTAATATCTTTATAAACTAAGTTAAAAAACAAAAAGGA
>CAYRCN010000133.1:0-5307 GCA_964422805.1 uncultured bacterium
CGAATTATTTCGCTCAATTTATTTTAAAATGCTCTGTGAAATTTTAAATAAATTCCCGACTTTGTCAATGAATAATTAATCCTCGATTTGCCATGGAAGAAAAACAAATAAATTAAGGGATAACTCCCCTTTGAATATAAAAGCCCGGTCCGAACTTTGTTTAAAAAATAGGCAATTAACTTTTTCTTTTATTTTTCCTTTTATCTGAGAAGAAATATATGTGAAAAAATTTTAATGATTTAGTTAGTTTCATCCTTTGCCTTCCAAAACGCCAATCTGGCTTGACAGAGTGTATTTTTCTACATAAAATTGTTTATATAAGAGGAGGTAATTAATTCTGAAGCGTTTGCTTTTCGTATTTTTGCTTATAATATCCATCACAACAAATGCTTTTCAAATGAAAAGGGAAGCTTATATCGATATACCTACAGCTAATCTTAACGAGGGTCTTTACATTGTTGTAAATTCCAGTTATCCGATTAAAGATGTAGATGATGTCAAATTAGACCCTAATTTAGGAATCAATTTCACTTATGATAATTTCGGAGGAGCTCTAAAATGGTATAACGGCGCCGACTTTGCACTTGATTTCTCTTGGCAGATACTTGCCGGCAACGGCAATATTCCCTGCATTGCTGTAGGAGTCAACGAAATTAACGTAAACAAATATATTTCTACCGCCGGAACGAATGAAGTCTTCAACGATGAAAATTTTACGCACAGACCTCCGGAAGCCTGGTCTTTTTATGTTGTAGCCGGTAAAAAATTAAATAGATTAATAGAAGTAAATGCCGGACTGGGAAGAGGGAAATTCGTCGGTTACGGAACATTGTATAAGTACATTAATACCGATATGTTTACAGATGGAAATCATGAAGTCTGGGCATTTGGTCTTTTTGGGGGGATGAAGATCATGTTTACGAATAGGCTGGCTTTCATTGCGGAAGGCGACGGACGTGATGTTAATATCGGATTGGAATACCAAAATAAACTGATTAAGGGAACGCTGTCTTTAAATAAACTTGAAGTGTTTAACGATTCGGAACAAGATTTTTCGCCTCGCGTAGGTCTCAACTTATCTTACAAAATAATGAATTTACGGGAAGAAGACCGAAAAGAAGAAAAGATACTTTCGGTTTTTATCGAACTTATAGACAAAGAAAGCAGATCACTGGTAGAGGGGAACACAATAATAACCGACACAAAAGGCGATACCGTGGAAATTTCCAAGTTCAAGAGTATCCATTCCTTTAAATTGGAACCGGGAATTTACAATTCATTCGTATCGGCAACCGGATATAAAGACAGAAAAATCAGTATGATGGTAAAAGAAGAATTAGATAAAAAACTTTACACAATAGAACTGGCCGAAATAGAAAACGCCGTAAAGCCAGAAGAAGTCCAAGATTCAGTAGAAATAATAAATAAATTCGAATATATCAAAAGCGAAATAGAGGGCATAAGCATAAAATTCCCCTTCAGAAAATCCGATCTCACTCCGATAGCACGTGACAAACTAAAAGGAATTATCAAACTTATAAGCGATAATAAAGATGTTAATTTGCTTGTTATCGGACACACCTGCTCTATAGGAATTCCTAAAACAAACCAGAGATTGTCGGAAAGAAGAGCTGAAAGCGTAAAAAAATATCTCATAGAACATCACATATCTGCCGACAGAATCAGCACAAAAGGTTACGGAGAAACCAAACCATTTGCCGACAACAGTACAGAAGAAGGCAGAATAAAAAACCGAAGAGCCGAGTTTATACTTTACCAGGCAAAAGACGAGGAATAGAAGAGACTTCTTGTATGTTTGGCGACGTTGCTTAACACTGTGCCATCATATAAGACCAGAAGTAACTAAACGAAAATCTCGAAAACAAGAAAAAGATATCTCTAGGTCTTAGGTCTTGGGTTTTAGGTATTAGTTTCCCCCCTACCACACCAAACTAAAAAGCAAGGGGATAAAACTCTCGATTCAAAAAAGTCTCAAAATCTTATATTGACAGAGATTGTATTTCCTCTATAATTACAATTAGAAGTTGTGAGGAACAATGTATTATCTATGAAAACGACAAAATTTAGTAAACGGTCAAAAATAAAGGATTTTTTAGCTACTATACTGGTAGCTATTCTAATTTTAGTTGTTGTAGAATTTACAATCCGCTTAATTGGTTTTGGTAATGACACATCCCTTTTACTGAATAAGAAAATAAACAATCAAGAATATCTCATGGTTAATCCTCATTTTTGCTCTAAGTATTTTCCGAACTATTCAGCAGGCATACCTGCTATAGTTTCACAGTGGTTTGTCGGGCAAAAGCCGGATAACGTTTTTCGTATTTATATAATTGGTGAATCAACAAGTAAAGGATTCCCTTATAGCCGAACCGAATCTTTTCCATATCAATTAGAACAAATGCTTAACAACGCGAAAACACAATATAGATTTGAAATCATTAATTTTTCTATGGATGCAACTAATTCTCATATTGGGCTGGATGTAGTAAAAGAGCTTACTGCATACCCTCCGGATATGGCAATTATTTGCTATGGTCATAATGAGTTTATTGGTATAGGCGGCGCCGGTCGTTATCATCATCCCTTTTTTCAATTGAATAAAAAATTATCACACTTAAGATTATACCAGTCTTTAAAATTGACAGCTACTAAAATTTCAAAGCAAGATCCTCGGACATTATTAGAACGTATGACCGAAAAGATAGGTGTTGAATATAATAGTAGAGTCTATAAGAATACAATGAATGATTTCGAGAAAAATTATGAAGCAATTCTTAATTTACTTACGAGTAACAATGTTACGGTTATAACATGCGGCGCGGTTAAAAATGTTAAAGAATTTAAACCATTTGAATCTAAAGGAACGATAACTAGCGCAGAAATCGAAAAGATTACCGAAGATATAAAAAGCGAAAACGATTCCCTCCAAATTATACAACAATTAAATGAAAAAATTAAAGATAATGCTGCATTGGCTCATGCTGCGGCTGATATTCTTTTAGAATCGCATAAGAATAAATTAGCAAAATATTTCTATTATAAAGCATGTGATCTGGATATGCTTCGTCTGCGCGCGTCTTCTGATATTAATAAGATAATAGAACGTTTGTCGACTAAGTATAATTGCAGTTATATTGATCTACAGGAATTTATAAATAATCTGGATGAAGATGGCATTGCAGGTAATGACTTAATATTAGAACATGTTCATCCATCTTTAGATTGCCACAGCGCAATCGCGGGAAAATTAGCGTCTACTATTTTTGATAGCATATTAAAAGTAAACATAACTGAAAATTATCAAAAAATAGAAATTCAATCATCATTCATAGAAAAGATGGCAGTCGCAAAAATATTATATAGTACATTTTCCAAGTATCCTTTTGATAGGTACAAATATTTCAATAAGAAAGGATTCGAACCGATTTACAACACAAATTATAAACATTTTTCTGAGTTTACTTTAAAAGAAGATGTCGACAAAAACACATATAAAATTTTAAACCAATATTTTAATAGATATCAAAAAATTGATGAAATTCATATAAAGTATGGTCTTGACCTATGTAGAAACGGAAAGTACGACAGGGCATACAATGAGTTTCTACTCGCTTTTCGTCAAAATCCGATTAATGTAGTAGCGCTAAACAATATGGCAGTTATCAGGTTCTCGTCAGGTGATATGACAAATGCCTTGAAAATGCAACAAGAAGTTTTTGATCTTGCTCCATCTTACGGAGTTGGAGTGATGAATTTATGGTATATGTATAAATTGACGAATAAATTAGAGGAAGCAAAAGAATGTGAACCTCAATTGAAGAAACTAAAAATTAAAAAAAATAATATAAATCATTTAGCCTTTGATGACGTTGGATTTTCAGTTTTACACTAAAAAAAGAGAAAAGAGGGGTCAGGTTAGGAAATTAACTTTTTCTTTTATTTCCCCTTTTAATTTTATTTCTTCTTTTTCTTCAAAATCTTTAAATTCTTCTCTTTAAGGAAGAGCGCTCGGCGGTGCTCGTCTTGACATTTATCTATCTATTTAATAAAATTAATAAAAAAGAGGAATAAGATTGATTACATATAAATTTAAAGAAGGAAACTTATCAATAATTATTTTTTGTTGTTTAATATGTTTATTTTTCTCATTTGAAGCCTTATCTCAGGAAGAACATCCCTTGCCTTTTGCGGCAAACTGGGAGGATGGCCATAATAATTACCTGAAGGGTTTTAATCCGGGTTGGCAGATTGATATGGTCGAAAAAGGACATCATATATTATTGAAACTTACTTATAACGTTAATTATGCCGATTGGTTTATTAATACTTACCTGTATGATTATTTTGAAGAACCGATTAAAAAAGCCGCCAGGTATGATATACCAATAGTATTTGGAACTACTCAACCTGAAGCAATGCTCTATAGCAATGATGGCCCGTGGAGAAGCCTTCCTCCGGAAGAGAACCCCAATCTTGTAGATACTAATGGGGTTGTTCATGGAGTAATCTCTCCCTGTGGACCCGTTCAACACTGGGAAACAGTAGGCGAGTGCTGGGTCAATCCTTCTCTCTTAGTTGATTTAGGGTTCAGCCCTCGAGACTGGTGGAGCGATCCTCTACTGTCTCGTTTTCAAAATTGGTATCCTGATCCACCTTTTGTAATCTGGCTTTCCAATAACGAAGCAAGTGATATGGATTATCGTGATATAGATTCAGATTACAGATTTCGGGATGCGTACAGCGGTAATCCGGATTACGATAGCTGGCAGTTCAGGAATGAGATAATTGGAGGTAATACAGACCTTACAAATCCGGGAGCCGGCGGATACGAAACCGGCCATGGATACATTCCAAGATACAATGCTATGTTCGACGGAATGAGAGATCAATTAGATAAATGGTCGGATAAAATAAAATTTGTTGGTTACGAGAATAACCTTTGTTGCTTTGCCAGATGGACTGGATGGGTTTCCTATATACCCGCTCCTATTCCCGGAAGATTTTCCACGGTACCCCACATATGGGATGGTTCTTCCCCGGCTTATTACGTTAACGAATGGCAGGGAAATTGGGATTTTACAGGATACGCACCACAATTAGAAGCAATGAATCTCCTCTTCCAGGAAGATTATTACAAGGAAATAAAACCTGAGTTCTGGTGGGAAGTATCTACCTGGTTTGACCCAGAATTTATAGAAAGATTCAGGAATGAGGGGCAGGTGGTTAACTCCGAGAGATATGAAGGTTATATAAAGTGGAGTATGTGGTTGACAAGACCGAGGG
>CAYRCN010000134.1:0-5288 GCA_964422805.1 uncultured bacterium
ACCTTATTTTTATCTTTTTTTATCAGATTACGGCATGCCCTGTATGCAATCCAGTATGAATTTTCATTATCGCTGTCGACTAGTTCTTTTACTATTTTATAAACAATATCTGGATGATGTTTTGCGAGATCGCTTAAATTGTTGCCAACAGCGGTTCTCGGATATGATGAGCTTTCTTTGAACAAGTTTCTGATTATGGATAAAGGATATTCCGGTCTTTCATAAAACCATTTGTTTTCTTGAACCGGTCTTAAGGTCTCGGCAACGAATCGACGAACGTTCGAGTAACTGGAACCTACGAGATTAAGTAAGATTTTTTTTGCTGTGGTAGGGTGCTTCTTTATAATCTTTCTGAAAAACCTTTGGGCAAGTTCTCTGGTATCAAAATCTGGAGAATCGGCAGCCGAAACAAAGTAAGGGAGAGTTCTTTTAGGGTCTTCTAAGCCGCAGAAAGAAATTATTCCGAGTGAGACTCCTTTACTTTTGAAATCCTTGCTTTTCTCATACAAATCGGCGGCAATCTCGAAATCCACAGATCCTATTTCGGATAGCTTTTCATAGATATTTTTTGATAATAGTTTTATAACATATACTCTGCCGAAAGAAATTCTTTTTTTGTCAGGAATTTTTTTATATAGTTGATCGAAAATCAGCTCTATATTATTAACTGCGAGGTTATAATTGTCTTTTAGTATGTTATCTATGATTTCTTTATCAATATTTTTTTCTAATTTGTCGCTTAGAAGTTTCATTACTATTTAAGGCTTTACTCCTCCATAAACGGCAAAATTGTAGTATTTCCATATTATATCTGTCTTTTCAAACCCAACATCTTCCAACCATTTGATCTGGTCTATTGTTTTTGCGGGTTTGTCTTCATCTTCGTATTTAGGGCACCAGATGTTTTCAACGTCACTCTGAGATATTTTTCTCTGCATAAATTCTTTCCACTTATTCATGTATAAATTCTGTAAAGTTTCGTTTGAACCTAAAACAACGTCGGCGTTGTAAAACACACCATTTTTATTAAGTGCATCAAAGATTTTTTTGAAAAACTTTTTCTTTTCGTTATCGTTTCTTAAATGGTGAAGTGCAAGAGAGGTTACTATACAATCGTATTTTCTGCTAAAATTAAAGTTATGAAAATCTGCAACAATATATTCAATATTTTTATATCTTGCGAGTTTTACTTTTGCCGTTTCAATCATGTTAGCTGCCAGGTCTACGCATGTCAAAATTGAATCAGGGTAACGTTCGAGAATCATTTTTGCAATCGTTCCGGTCCCGCAGCCAAGGTCCGCCACACTTATTTTTTGTGTTTTCGGATACGGCAGAGCAAGGACTAAGGCTTCCAGCATTTCGTTATAGAAAGGAATAATTTTGCTTATTATATCATCGAAAATAGTCGCTTCTTCTTCGAAGTGTTTTTTTATTTTTTCCAACTTACCCCCCGTATACGTAAATTATACAGATATTTTACCTTTGAATCAAGGGGGAATTTTGATTTATAAATAAAAAAACCGCATGAGTTGCCTCATGCGGTTTTTTAAAGTAAAAAAGAATAAAAGAAAACTCTAAATTTATTTATCTATTGATTAGATTCCCAATTTGAACCCAAATGAAGTTCTAAAAGTAAGATCGCCCTCAGTAGCAGGACCATCTGTGAAGATTAAAGCTGGTTCAAGAAATACATAATTACCTTTTCCCATGTATTTTTCTAATCCAAGACCTCCGCCAATTGATATAGTGGTCCCTCCTGCTGCTGAAAATAATCCGAATATTACATCGACGTAAGAGAAAATATCCGCAATATTAGTATAATATAGAATATCAAAGTTGCTGAAGCTAAACAAGTTCCCTGAATTTAAAGAAAAAGCAGTATTATCCCCAAAAACTACTTCAGCTATGTTGATTCTCACACCGAATTGTTTTTTGGGGTTCACTATAACATCACCACCGATACCAAAATTTACACTACTTATATAAAGACTTCCTCTCGGCGAAAATTCAAGCTTCGATCTTGCACTAAGGGGTAAAGCAATCAGTAAGACTGCTAACAATAAAAATACTTTTTTCATTATTTTCCTCCTTTTTTTCCAATGTTTCAGGTATTATAAGGATAACGGGAATAAATGTCAAGTATTAAATAACAGCCATGTTATTTGTTTTTCGAACTAAGCTCTTTGCCTTTCGCTTTTAGCTATTAGCTTAAAAAAACAAACAAAAATCTCCGTGCTCTATGTGTGTTCTTTTTCCTCTGTGGTTAACTTTTGTTGTTTTTAATTTTTTTCGAGTTTTGCCTTGATCTTTTCCCAGTCCTTCAATGCGTTTTTGAAAATTTTATGTCCTTTTAACCCGTCCACAAGCATCCCTTCTTCTTCGTAAAAAGGAATAGCTGCAATTCTGGCTTTTTCATAATCAAAAGTAATATCCGCACCTTGAAGTCCCATTAGTCCCTTATCCGTATGATATTGGATGGAAAGAAACATAACTTTTGCAAGTTCGATTGCATCTTCCAGAGAGTATTCGGCTCCGACCATATCCTTAGGAGAATCGCTTTCAAGCTTTGGTGGCTTTACTGTAAATAAATATCCCGGCTGGTCCATTAACTGGTAGCGGTTTGTAACGCCGAATGCAGGAACAAAAAACATCATCTTATCTATAGGCTTTTCTTTTTTGAGAAGACCTGCGAGAAAACTTGTGAAACGATCATTGCTTAAAATTTCCGGAGGAATTTGACTTATATCCATGTTCGGCTTCTTATCGATAGATATTTTGCTTAAAATCTGCCACATCGGTAAATAATATAATTTATTATTCGCAAATTCTTCTTTTGGCTTTACAAAAATAATATTCACTTTTTTAAATTTGTCCTGGGTAACCTCAAATCCCGAACCGCAGTTCAAACAGAAATGGACAATGTCATCTTCTCCGCTTTCTATATCGACTCCGCAATCCGGACAACGTAAAGGTATAAGTTTAATATCAGTCGTCGCCATATTGTAACCACCAGAGGAAAAACCCGGTAAACAAAGCAAAGACAAAAGCAACTACGCCATCCACTAAAAAAGATATAAAAGAGACAATAATTCCAGATAAGCCGATGATACCGTATAATGCATTCAGTCCCAGGAAAACCTTTTTACTCTCGACTTTTTTCTTTTTAGTTTTGTCTTTTACCAGGGCTTTCCCATCTACGGCATCAAAGGAATATGTGTAAAATTCCTCGCCGGATTTGACTCTCGCAAAATATATGGGGTTAAAATAAATGATTGCTTTTTTCTTTATTGCCCGCAGATAATATTCGAATTCATTAAAATCTCTATAATCTCTTATGATTTCATCGATAAGCATATCCGAAGCTTTTTCCATATATTCTTTTATCGGTAGGGGCAAGTCAAAAACGTTTCCGTATTTATGAAGGACTTCGTCGTCGTAGACCTCGAATTTCTTCCCTTCCGTACTCACTCTGTTTATCCCATAACGGTAAAATTCGGAAGGGTCCAATTTGACTTCTAAAATACGCCTTACTCTCTTTTTGACTCTTTTTTCGCCGACAAGACGGGGAGTGCTTATGGTTTCGATATTCATACCTGAATCGGTATAGATGGTTTCCTGTACGACAACACCTTTTTTATAACCTCCCAGCCAACCTATTATCTCTGAAGAAACCTTTATAAAGGGAACATAAATAAGAGAAACATCTACAATCTGCACATTCATACCAAATCTTTCTCTCAATATATTTTTAGGTTTGTTGATTTTTGGTCTCGCGAAAACTCTCGGAGCTCCGATTTTGTTTGTTATTAAAAGACTACAATTACAGAACTTGCATTTTGTGGTTGTATATCCTTCTATAACATCGATCTCTGATCCGCAATTCGGACATGAAAAAGCAATGACAGCAAGCGTACTTTTAGCCATTGTGTTTTCCTCGATCGTAGTACCATAAAAGAGTTGTAATAATAACAACAGCGATCAGTCTGAACGGTAAACTGTGCAAAAATAAGGCTACAAGGACAATAATAGCGAAGGAAAGCAAAGCAAAAGAATGGTGATTTTTTCCACTTGCTTTTTTCCCCTCGATTCTATTAGAAAGGATATTTCCCCTTACACCATCGACATAATAAACTGCATAATCCTCTTTTGATGTGAAGAAAGGCGAATAAATGAGTCCGATAGATTCAATCTCTTCGCCTTCTTCTGTTTTTTGAAGGGCTTCTTCAACCGATAGATCTGGCTTGGGGACTTCAATTTCAAGGGTTATTCTATCTCCTTGAGGGATGTAACTATTGATTCCGATTAAGTCGGTCTTTTTTCCGGGTAGGAAGATTGTCTGCTCGCTCGTTTTTATTCGATAAAAGGGGAAATACTCAAGTTTTACCTTTAGTTTTTTACCTGTTATATTATGAAGCAAACTTTCGGCTACGCGAGCGTCAAGGGTGGGCTTTATCGATTCTTTTGTAAGTACTTTATCTTTTTCATAATATAGATGAGTACTACAATAGGGGCATTTTACAACTTTATGTTCTATCCCTGTTTTTATTGCTGCATCACATTGAGGGCATCTGATTTCCATTTAAATCAGATATTTACTGTTTTTCACCGCACTCAGGACAGAATTGTGCCCCTTTGGGTATCTCTTTACCACACTTTTTGCAGAATACTTTTTCTTCCAACTTAGCTCCGCAATTAGGACAGAATTTTGAATTTAAAGGTAACGGCTTGCCGCATTTAGGGCAGGAGTCTCCGGAAGGGACCGTTCCCCCTCCTTTTCCTTCTCCGGTAGCTTTCTGCATCATACCGGGTATCATAGCTCCCATACCGATACCTGCTCCAACACCTACACCCGTTCCGGCTGCACCTCCTTCCTGTGAGGCGGCATCCCTAAGAGCTTTCGCTGCCTGGAACTGAGTAAACTGATTTAAATCTCCGACCACACCCATACCGGAACGCTCGTCTATCATTTTTTGAACTTCCGGAGGAGGTGTTATTGACCTTATGTAGAAATCTCTCAAGTCAAGTCCGTACTTATCGAAATCTTCATAAATTCTGGATTTGGCACCTGCTGAGAGTTCGTCATAATCCTTTGCAAGATCGAAAATAGTGGAATAATTCTCTCCTAAAAAGTCGGTCAATCTTGATATTATAACATTCTTAAAGAAATTTTCTACTTCATCTCTGTCCTTTATATTCTCGGTACCTACAATTTTGTTTATAAAAAGACGCGGGTCGGAAACCTTATATGAATATATACCGTTCGCTCTTATTCTTATCATTTTGAGTTC
>CAYRCN010000135.1:0-5259 GCA_964422805.1 uncultured bacterium
GTATCTTTATTGCTTTTTTTACTTCGCCTTTTTCCCTGAGCAAGTTTCCGGTATACAGATAACTTTCTATATTCGAAGGATCTTTCTCCAATACTTCCCGAAACAATTTGATTGCTTTGTCTTTTTTTCCTTCGATTAATGCTTCAAGGCCTTCAAGGTAGGAAGTGTGTTGGGTGCGGCATTTGATTTTTTCAGACATTCTGGAAAATATCGATAAGCCTAACCAGGTAAGTACAAAAAAGAGAACGAGATATACTAGAAGGTTCATTCGATAGAGTCCTCCTCTTTTTCTTCATCCTCATCTTCCTCTACTATTTCCTCCACTTTTTCCGCTTCTTCTCCCTCTTCATCTTCAAACGGTAAATTCTTCAGCGCTTTTATTTCTTTTTGTAAATTTCTGTTTTCCTTTACAATTTCTCTCATTTGTAATTTCATTTTTATGGAGTTAACTCCTGACAGAATCATTGTAAGAATAAATCCTATAAGAATAGACTCTATTACCAATAAAGTTAAAGAAATGTCTTCAAATTTCCATTTCAAGAGATAGAAATTAACAAAAGTATTGCCGTTTTGGCTTCCAATAATAATTCCAAAAATAAGAAGTATTCCAACTACAACAGATATTATTAAAGTCATTTATCTGCCTCCTTTTTAATTCTCCCCACAGGAATCCAGCCATTAATTTTATATATCTTGATGATATATTCAAATCCAATTTTGGCAACCCCGGGAAGTATAATTATTTTTCCGTTTTTGCTTTTTCCTATTTTCTGACCTTTTCTACCATTTTCGATTGTCAATACAGACATTTCTTTTCCGATCGATTCCTCCGCTTTTTCCTTTGTGATTTCGTTCTGAGTTGATATTAGAAGTTGTAAGCGTTGCTTCTTTGCGGATTCTTTTATTTGGTCGGGGAATAGAGAGGCAAGGGTCCCTTCTCTTTTAGAATAGGCGAACATATAAGCCTGGTCGAATCGAATCATTTTAACAGTTTTTAAAGTTTGCTTGAAATCTTCATCGGTTTCTCCAGGAAAACCGACGATAATATCTGTCGTAAGAGTTAAATCTGGCATTAGAGCGCGAGCTCTTTTTATGAGGTTTATATAATAGTCTTTAGTATATCTACGCATCATTTTTGCAAGTATTTTATCCGAACCGGACTGTATCGGAAGATGAAGATATTTAGCGGCAACCGGAGTTTCAGCCATAACAGGGAATAATTTATCCGGCAAATCTGCAGGGTGGGAAGTTAGAAAACTTAGAAGTTTTAATCCTTTAATTTTGCCTACTTTCTTTAAAATTTCAGGGAAATTCACACCTTTATACAAATAGTCATTAACGTTCTGCCCCAGAAGAGTAATTTCATTAGCTCCTTCGTTCACAAGGTTTTCCGCCTCCCTCAAGATATCTTCAACAGGGCGTGACCTGAGGCGGTTTCTTAAGTAAGGAACGATACAATATGAACAAAAGTGATTGCACCCTCGCGTAATAGACAAATATACACTGGTTTTGCGAGGTGAAGTAAATATATCTGAGTATTGTTCGCAATAGTTTTCTGGTACAATTTTCCCATTTTTAGTCTTGATAGCTTTTAACAACGATCTATAAGCATCAGGAGGAACGATAAAGTCAACAACAGGATGATTTATAAGTTCCTTATTATGCTTGGCAACGCAGCCAAGAACAGAGACTGAAATACCGGGCTTTTCTTTTTTTAATCCTTTTAAGGAATTTAATCGGCCGAGAATCCTTTTTTCGGCATTTTCTCTTACGGCACAGGTATTAAAAAATATGTAGTTCGCCTCCTCTGCAGTAGGTACTTCTTCGAAGTTTTCCTCCAACAAGAGGGTTTTAATCATTTCAGAATCGTATTTATTCATCTGGCAACCGTAAGTGCGTATATAAAATTTATTCTTCTGTCTTTCCATATACCAGGCCTTTTTCGAATTTCAAAATTTTTATAGTCACGATACCCTTTTTCTTACCGTTTTCAGGAAAGTGGACTTTTATGTAATTTGGGGTGATTCCGGTTAACCAATTTTCACCTAAAGCACTATTTCCTTCGATTATTACTTCAAAAGTCTTTCCGAGATTTCCACTCACGAATTCTGCTCTTTGCGATTTACCTAATTTTTTTAATCTGCAGGCTCTTTCCTTTCTTACGGAATCTTTTACCTCGTTTGGGTAAAGGTTGGCCAGAGTGTAAGGTCTCTCGGAGTACCTGAAAATGTGAAGATGGCTAAAGATTGCTTCTTTAATGAGATTTTCCGTATCCTCAAAATCTTTTTTTGTTTCTCCGGGGAAACCGACGATAAAGTCTCCAGCTATGCGAATGTCTCTTCTTATTTCTCTTAATTTTTTAGAAAGTAGGAGTGTTGTCTCTCTTGTGTATTCTCGTCTCATTCTTTTCAATATTTTATTGCTTCCGGATTGCTGGGAGAGATGTACATGCGGCATCAGATTTTCATTTTCGAAGAGTTTAATAAATTCATAATCCAGATGGTTGGGCTTAAGCGAAGTTAAACGAATTCTGATATTAAACCCCAGAAGTTCCTTAAGAAGTTCTTTTAAGCCTTTATTTTTATGCCGGTAGTTCCCGATATGAATACCCGTTATAATTACTTCCTTGTACCCATTATCTATCAGTTTTTCGATATTTTCAATAATTTTATTTTCTGAAAGGGAATAACTTTTCCCTCTTGCATATGGTACTATACAGTAAGAGCAGAAATTATTACATCCGAATTGGATAGGAAGGTAGGGGCGAGCTCTGCCGCTTGTGGTCTCAAATTCTTTATCTATCAGGGTATCTTCATCACTTTCGTATTTTTCTTCAAATTCATGAGAGAAAAGTTTCGCCTGGCAGCCAAGAACTTTTACTTCTTTGGCGTTTTTCTTTGCTTTTCTGTACAATTTTCTGCTTTCTGAGCCTGCTCTCGCAGTAACCGCACAGGTGTTTATATAAGCAATGTCGGGGTTCTCATCGATCGAGACCACTTCATTGCCTTCTTTGATATTTTTTTGTTTCAAGCAATTGGTGTAAAATTGATTGATTTTACAACCTAATGTGTCAAAAGATACTTTCATATCAACAATTTAGATGATTATGGAGACTTGTCAATGGATGTTTTTCAAACATCAGTCATGAGTCGCGAGCCTTGAGTCATGAGTCAAAAAAACAAATAATACAAATATTACGAATATTTTTAGTTGTTTTAACTAAAAACTAAGACCTAAAACCTAAAACCTTGCTTTACTCTTCTTCGCTTTTTACTATTTTCTTCGGCAGTACTTTCTTCCTTCCTTCAACAAGTAAGCCGGCAACAAAACCGATTATAAGGCTGACAAGTATTATTACTATTTGTGAAACATGAAACGTTTTAAAGAAAAATCTTAATTCCGTTGTTCCTGCATTGTTCCATATAAGAATTGCAACAAGTATTAATAATATAGCCCATATAGTGAGTTTTACTTTCACGAAAACCTCCTGTTTTTACTAATGTTAGGGGAGATGATGTAAAAAGTCAAGGGGATAAACGGGACCGACGAGATTTGAACTCGCGACCTCTGGCTTGACAGGCCAGCGTTCTGACCAGGCTGAACTACGGCCCCAGTAATATCGCAAGTAATAATATAGATTTGCTATCTTTTGTCAAGGTATGTGGTTAATAACCACAGAGTCATTAGTCGCGAGTCTTTAATCATTAGTCGAAAAAAACCTGTCCCCACAACGCCAAATTAATCTTACACTAGGGCATAAAGACTATAAAATGTTAGTCGGTTAGTCTGTTTTTTGAACTCACTAACACACCAACTCACTAACGCACCAACAAAATTAGTTTCGAAATTCGAAATTAATTTTACTTTTTCATTGAATATTTTTAAAATAACAGTATATTCTAAATAAACATTAATACAACTCTTAAAGGAGGTTTTATATGGTTTTAAGGAAGTATTTATCAATCGTGATTATGCTCTCTGTACTTGTTTTAATTGCATGCGGAAAGAAAGAGTCTTCTGTAAAAACAAACCCAGAAGCCGAAAAAATTGCCGTCGCAGCAGCGGACCAGTGGCTTAAGTTAGTCGATGATGGTCAATATGCGGAAAGTTGGGAGCTGACAGCGGGATTGTTTAAAAGGGCAGTAGAAAAAGAAGTGTGGGATAAACAACTAAACGCTGTAAGAGAGCCTCTTGGTAAGTTGATAAATAGAAAAGTTATAAAAAAAGATTACATGACTTCAGTACCAGGCGCCCCTGATGGTGAATATGTGGTGATACAATATAGCACAAATTTTGAAAATAAGAAGAATGCAATTGAAACCGTTACTCCTATGAAAGATAAAGACGGACAGTGGAGAGTTTCCGGGTATTTTATTAAGTGAGTAGAAAGTAGTAAGTTAATCTAGGATTAGCAGATATGCAGGAAGACAAGCTAGGATTAAGGATTAGATGAGAAGCCTCTAAGAAAAGCAAGGATTAAGAAAAAACACTTATCACTTAATCCCTAATCCCTGAATTTCTGATTTGCACTGCTTCTAATCCAATTTTTCTCTGTAGGTTTTGTGGTTTATTCTACCGTTGACAAAATTTTATAAACACTTAACATAAAAGTATGAGGAAAGGGATCGCTACGTTACCATTGCACTGGGGACGGGCGCCGAGGTGGTTATTTGAAGAGATGAAAAAGCTTTCTCTCAGTATTATGGAGGCCATGCTCACCCTTTACCCTCCGGTAAAAATCTTAGAAAATCTTTCCGATCCCTACTGGTTTCAATCTCTTGGCTGTATTCTCGGTTTTGACTGGCACTCCAGCGGAGTCACCACAACAACAATGGGAGCACTTAAAGAAGCCTTCAAAAAACTCGATGCCGGTATTTATATTTGCGGTGGCAAAGGAAAAACTTCCTTGAAAACTCCTGATGAAATAAAAAAAATTGGTTTCGAAAAAGGAATAGAAGTTGATTCTCTTATATATACAAGCAAAATGACGGCAAAAGTTGATAATTCTGCTCTTCAAGACGGATATTCGATATATCATCATACTATCATATTTACAGCGAATGGCGAATGGAGCGTTGTGCAGCAGGGCATGAATGAGACAAATAGAATGGCAAGAAGATACCACTGGTTTTCTAACACGTTAAAGGATTATACCTGTGAGCCACATAAAGGAATTATTACCGATGGTTTTACAACTCCTTTAAACATGGTTTCCGAAGACTCCACAGGGTCAAGGAAGATTTCAGCCGAAATTGCTTC
>CAYRCN010000136.1:0-5246 GCA_964422805.1 uncultured bacterium
ATTACGGAGAAGAAGATACTGTGACTAGACTCAGGACCATTACAGGTCCGAGTATCTGGTATAGAGAGCCGCAGGATATAAATAGAGATATATCTATAAATATAGTCGATGACTCGGCCTTTGTTAGCTTTTGGGGTAGCGTTGATGGCGTATTTCATATACTGGAAAGAGATACATCGGCTTCTCCGGATACCGTAATAGACCATCAAAAGAATCTTAACGATAACTCTTCTAACTTTGCCATATTTAAACATTGTATCGGAGATTTTTCTTACAGGGGATGGAGACTTGAAAGCCTAACCGGAGTAGATGTAATTGGATTAGATCGCCAGAAGGGTGATTGCGTAGTTGTTTGGATTGATTCCCTCAGAATTAATTGTGAATCCTACGAGGACACATTATTTACTACTCCCTTAGTATTTTTCCAAAGAGGAGAGCTTTTTACTTTTGGAAGACAGGAAGTAGTCACTCTCACCCTTTATTCAGGATATAATATATATTCCTATCTGCATGCCAATACTCTGGGAGACTGGAGAGGATGTAGATTGGAAGAAATTGAGACGGGAGTATGGCAAGGTGATTGGGTAACTCCGCTTACTCCCGGGATTAGGGCTATCGCGTTAGATGCTCTGAGAAAGCCAACTATTGACGAAGAAGATTCTCCGTATGAGTCTAACATCTGGCTGTTCCCTTACAGGATAGAGTAAACTCTGACCTTTTTCCGTTTCTTCAACAAAGGGGCAGTTAAGGCTGCTCCTTTGTTGTTTTTTCTCTGATTTGCAAAAAATTTTTCCGACCCTTGACACTTTGACACAATTATGATAGGTTGTAGATATGAAATTTGAAGAATCCTTGAGTCGTCTCGAGGAAATCGTTAGGAATTTAGAGGAAGGAGAGATTTCTCTTGAAGAATCCCTGCCTATGTTTGAAGAAGGGATAAAACTTCTTACCGAGCTAAAAGATTATCTTTCGGCAGCTGAAACCAAGATAGAAAAATTGATAAAAGATAGTGAAGGTAAATTCAAGTTAAATGGATATAGAGAATTATCTGAAGGATTGGAAGAAGAAAGTCGACAATAAGTTAAACGAACATCTCCCATCTGAGGAAGAGTATCCGCCCTTGTTACACAAAGCTATGAGGTACTCGGTTCTTGCAGGGGGCAAGAGGATTCGAGCCATTCTTATGATTACTACTTACTCGCTCTCGGGAGGGAAAAATTTTGATGAAATCATGCCTGTCTCTTCAGCTATTGAGTTTATTCATTCTTATTCTCTGATACATGACGATCTGCCTGCGATGGATAATGATGATTACAGAAGAGGGATCTTAAGTTCTCACAAAAAATTCGGAGAAGATATTGCGATATTAGCAGGTGACGCTCTTTTCTCACATGCTTTTTATATAATATCACACAGTAATATTAGAGCGGATTTAAAAGAAGAAACGCTACGGGTGCTTACACAAGCCATTGGCAATAAAGGGATTATAGGTGGGCAAATCGAGGATGTGGTATCTGATTCCAGTGAAAAGAACCCAAAGCTTCTCCGGTATATACATTCTCATAAAACGGCTTCTTTCTTTTCTGCAGCCTGTGAAATTGGGGCGATTCTTGCTGAAGCAAATAAGAAAAAGATTTTAGCTTCCAGAAGAGGAGGGCTTTTAATCGGTATGGCTTTTCAAATACAGGATGATATTCTGGATGTTGAAGGTAAAAAAGAGGAAATGGGTAAAGAAGTAAAGAAAGATAAAAATAAACTGACTTACCCCTCGGTTTACGGCATTGATTTTTCAAGAAAGATAGCCAAAAAATACAGTATGCTAGCGTTAAACCAATTAAGTGTTCTAAGCGGCAAAGATAAAATATTTGAAGATTTATTAAACTTCTTACTGGGACGGAGAAATTAAAATGACCTCGAATTTATGGCATCTTTTTTTACTGCCTTACCTGAGCGGTCTGGCGTGCCAATTAATAAAAATCTTTAATCACCGGATAATGAGGAAGCGTTTTAAACTTACATTGAAGAATCTTTTAGAATTAGGAGGTTTACCAAGCGCACATTCATCTGCAACAATAACTTTGACCACTTTAATAGCAATATATTACGGAGTAGAATCGCCTCTGTTTATAATTTCCTTATTTCTTTCGATATTCATAATGGGGGAAGCATTTGTGGTGCGAGGAGTAATAAGTAGACATTCGGAGTTGATAAAAGAATTGGCAGAAATAAGCAAAAAAAAAGAATTAGATCAGTCTAAGCTTACAGGGAAAATTGGACATACTCCTCTGGAAGTAATAATGGGCGTGATATTTGGAGTTTTCTTTGCTCTGGCATTTTTATAGGTGAATGAATGTTTCTTGAGAGGATTAATTCTCCCGAAGATTTGAAAGGTTTGACCCTAAAAGAACTTATTACTCTGGCAGATGAGATGAGGGAGAAAATAATTGATGTTGTTTCAAAGAACGGAGGGCATCTTGCACCGAATCTTGGAGTGGTGGAGCTGACAATAGCTCTGCTGAGGGTATTTAATCCTCCGAGTGATAAAATAATCTGGGATGTTTCACATCAAACTTACGGATATAAATTATTGACAGGTAGAAGGGAAGGATTTGAAACTCTCCGTAAATTCGGAGGATTAAGCGGTTTTTTAAAAAGAGATGAGTCGATTTATGATGCTTTCGGAACAGGACATGCGAGCACCTCTCTTTCAGCTGCCCTTGGTTTTGCAATTGCCAGGGATAAAAAAGGTGAAGAGAATGAAGTCGTGGCTGTTATAGGAGACGGGGCTCTAACAGGGGGTGTAGCTTTAGAAGGGTTAAATCAGATAGGTTATCTTAAAAAAGATATGTTAATCATTCTGAATGATAATGAAATGTCCATTGCGAAGAATGTGGGTGGATTTAGGGAGTATCTCACGCGACTCCAATCGGCTGAGATTTACAATCTTATTATGGAAGATGCCTGGAGCCTTCTTGAGAAGCTGCCTGTAGGATTGAATAAAAAAGCAAGACGAGCTGCGGAAAAACTGCATATCGGGCTGAAGAACCTTATTGTTCCCAATATCATTTTTGAAGAGTTGGGGCTTTCTTATTATGGTCCAATTGACGGACATAATATAAATGAGTTACTTATGATCCTGTCAAAAGTAAAGAAAATCAAGAAAGCCAAACTCCTGCATATTATTACGGAGAAAGGTAAGGGATATGAGCCTGCGCGCAAAAATCCGGCTCTTTTCCATGGAGTGGGACCCTTTGAATGCAAGACGGGAAAAACTATAAAAAAGAAAGGTCCGAAAAAATACTCGGAAGTCTTCGGAGAAGCGATTGTAAATGAAGCAGAAAAGAATAAGAATATAATCGCAATAACTGCAGCTATGACTGAAGGTACCGGGTTAGCAGCTTTCAAAGAGAGATTTCCTGAAAGATTTTTTGATGTCGGTATAGCAGAACAACATGCTGTTATATTTGCCGGCGCGCTTGCCGCAGAAGGTTTACGTCCGGTATGCGCAATATACTCAACTTTTCTCCAGAGGGCATATGACCAGATAATACACGACATAGCTCTGCAAAAATTACCTGTGATTTTTTGCCTTGATAGAGCAGGATTCACGCCGGGAGACGGATCTACACATCACGGAGTTTTCGATCTATCCTTTTTAAGAATAATACCAAATATATTGATAATGGCTCCGAGAGATGAAATAGAACTGCAAAAAATGTTTAAAACTGCACTTCTTAACGCCGACGGTCCATCGGTAATACGCTACCCGAGAGGTCAGTGCGTTGGAGTAAAAAAGCCCTCAAAGATACAAGCTATTCCTATAGGTAAAGCAGAGATATTGAAGGAAGGGAAAGATCTCCTTATACTAACTATAGGACCAATTGCCTATGAAATACTTGAAGTCGCCAGAGAACTAGGGAGCGTTAATCCGACAGTGGTTGATGCAAGATTTGTGAAACCCTTAGATGAAAAAACAATTCTGAGTCTTTCCGAGAAAAGCAAAAAAATAGTAACGGTGGAAACAAATACTGTAAGCGGAGGTTTTGGTAGCGCGGTTTTAGAACTCCTTAACAGAGAATCCTTGAAAAGAGAAGTCTTAAGGATAGGTATACCTGACCGTTTTATCGAACACGGGGACAAGGACAAGCTCTTTGAATCAATCAACATGGATAAAAAAAGTTTGAAGGATAGAATCGGGAAATTCGCAAAATGAAAGAAAGAACTATAAAATCTAATATTGAAATTTCTGGTATAGGAGTCCACACAGGGAAAGAATCAAGAATAGTACTTAAGCCAAAGGAAAACGAGGGAATAATATTTATAAAAAACGATGAAGTAATCCCTGCCGTAGTGGATACGGTAAAATTTTGCGATCGTGAAATTACTCTTTCAAAAAATGGTGAAAACATAAGAACCATAGAACATCTCATGAGCGCTCTTTACGCCTGTAAGATCGATCACCTTAAAGTCGTAGTCGAAGGGGATGAAATACCAGCCCTTGACGGCAGTGCCTACCCTTTTATCTCTAAAATCGAAGAAACCGGTATAAGAGAATTAAAGAGCGAAAAAAACAAAAGGTACATAAAAAGGAATATCATTGTTGAAGGCAAAGGATGCTTTGCGGCCTGCACGCCTGCAAAAAATCTAGAAATACGTTATATTATTTCTTATGATCACCCATTACTTTACTATCAGGAATATATTTTTAACGGGAAATCTGATTTCAAAGAGATCGCAAAGTGTAGAACCTACGGTTTGCTTTCCTGGAAATACGAACTGAATAAAAAAGGATTTGCACTTGGCGCTTCGGAAGAAAACACTCTAGTCTATACTGATAACGGAATATTAAATAAAGCTCGTTTTCCGGACGAAGCTGTAAGACACAAAGTAATGGACTTGCTGGGGGAACTCTATCTGTTTAATCCAATTCCTATCGGACGATATTTCGTTTTCAGAGGTGGACATTTATTGCATTTTAAATTAATAGAAGAAATAAAAAGGAGCGAGAATGGAATTCAATATTGAAAAAATACTCGAAATCATGCCTCACAGGTATCCTTTTCTGTTAATCGATAAAGTAGACATAATAAGTGAAGATGAAATTGTCGGCATAAAAAACGTAACTTATAATGAGCCCTTCTTTATGGGGCATTTTCCCGGCGACCCTATAATGCCGGCGGTTCTGATAATTGAATCTATGGTTCAGGCTGGTGGGTTTCTGCTTTTCAATAAGCTTAAAAACCCCA
>CAYRCN010000137.1:0-5243 GCA_964422805.1 uncultured bacterium
CTATCATTAAGTTTATTATAAGTAACACAGGGATGAAGCAAGTCGACAAGCGCGTATCCTTTATGCTTTATTGCTTTTTTTATTATTTCTTTGGTTTCTTCTAAGTCGTCAGAATAAGCGCGTGATACAAAAGAAGCGCCGAGACCGATCGCCACTGTCAGGGGATTAAAAGGCTTTAGTATAACACCATTTACCTGGACCGGAGTTTTAAAACCTTCTAAACTTGTAGGAGAAGCCTGCCCCTTGGTAAGCCCATATACCATATTATTATGAATGATATTTGTAATATCCGGATTTCTTCTAATAGTGTGCAAAAAATGGTTACCTCCTTCACCGTACATATCACCGTCTCCGCTCTCCGCTATTACGACTAACTTTTTATTTACAGCCTTTATAGCAGTAGCCGGAGGAAGAGCCCTTCCATGTAAACCATTGAACACGTTGGCTTTCAAATAATGTGGTATCTTTGCTGCCTGACCTATTCCGGAAACAATAACCAGCTCTTCGGGTTTTATATCGAGTTCAGATAACGCGTCTTTTAATATCTTAAGAATGCTGAAATTTCCGCACCCGGGGCACCAGGCTATATCTATTTTTCCCATATCATAAGTTCTAGCATCCATTATTTAACCCCCTTTTTCCCTATTGTCTTAAGTCTGGTTACAATTTCTTCCACTCCGAAAGGTAAGCCGTTATATTTTAATATCAAATCATCAATCTGTATTCCGGTTTCCATTTTAATTAATTTGGAAAATTGACCTGTAGCATTATTTTCCACTATAATTGAGTTATCAGCCTTCTTAAGATATTTTTCGGTATCACCATGCAGAGGATAAACTTGTTTATAATGTAAAAAGGCTATTCTTTTATCCTCAAGTTTTTCTAAAGCTTCTTTTATCCCATAATAAGTAGAACCCCATCCTATTATCAATGTTTTATAATTCTTATCGCCTATAAGCTCCGGTGGCTCTATTTCTTTTCTGATTAAATCCATTTTTTTAAGTCTTTTATCCACTATCTTTGTCCTGAAATCGAGATCTTCTGTTATATGTCCTTCCTCGTCATGTTCATCACTATCTACAGAAACCAATCCTCGCCCATAACCAGGAATACCTCTGGGGCTCACACCGCCTTTAGTTAATTTATAGCGTTCGTAATCTTTATCGGTTTTTACGAAATACTTTTTCATCTTAAGTTTTGACACGTCAATCCCAGGAACAAGAAAAGAGGAATCAAGGAGATATTGATCAGTCATTATAATAACCGGAACTTGAAACTTAGCCGCGAGATTAAAAGCCTTCCGCGAAAGATTAAAAATATCTTCAGTCTTGCCGGGAGCGAATATTATTCTCGGGAATTCCCCGTGCCCGGCAAAGAGCGCAAAAAGCAAATCTCCCTGTTCGCTCCTCGTGGGAAGACCGGTTGCCGGACCGGGTCTCTGAGCAAGATGAATTACTATCGGAGTTTCAAGCATTCCGGCGAGGCTTAAACCCTCCACCATCAAAGCAAAACCACCTCCGGAGGTAGTCACCATGGCTCTTGCTCCCGCGTAGAAAGCTCCTAGAGACATATTAATAGCGCATATTTCACTCTCCGCCTGTTCGGCGATTATCCCGAATTTTTCCTGCTGCTGTGAAAGAAAAGTGAGAACGCCCGTTGAAGGCGACATCGGATAGGAAGAAATAAAATTGCACCCCCCCGCTATTGCTCCTAAAGAAACCAGCTCTGTCCCGCTAACAAGTAAATGCTCTTTTACCCTTCCATTTCTTTTTAAATTAAGATCGATATCTTTTCTTTTGACCATTTTGTCGCCCAATTCATAACCTTTCTTAGCAGCTTCGACATTTCCCTTAACAATCTCTTTATTTTTCTTTTTAAAGAAATCTTTTATAAAATCTTTCACCTTAGAGAAATCGACTCCAAGCATACCGGAAAGAAGTCCAACCGTAACAGTATTTGCATATAGCTTATTCCCCGCTTCTTTTGCCAGTTCAATAAAAGGAACTTCGAATGTTCTTTCCGATTTACCCTCTATGAATTCTTTTCTTCCTAGTATTATCGTATTCTTATCGATTCTCCACTTTACATGGTCTACCGCCTTAGAATCAAGCGGAATTAAAACATCTATCTTTTCTACAAAGGAATCGACAGGTTTATCGGATACTCTAATTTCTGTAGAGTTGCTCCCGCCTCTTATTCTTGACATAAACTCTCTCGCTGCAAAAACAAAATAACCTGAACGCTTAAGAATCGAAACGAGTATTTTCTCCACGGTTTGAATACCCTGACCGGCCTCACCGCACAAAACAATTGAAATATCTTTCATCTTCTCTCCCCTAAGTCAGATTTAATATCCAACTCTTAACCTTTAGACAATTAAAATATTCGCCTTTCAAAAAATTTTTCGATGTCATCTTTTTTAAGATTTTCATAGAATTTATCCAGATATAATTTCCCGGGTTTCTCAAGGTGCAGCAAATTACATTTTATATCGCTGAGCTTTGACGCCTCCACACTAAAACTGTTAATACCTATACTCAAGAAAAGAGGGTAAAATTCTTCAAAGCTTGCAATCTCACCACAAAGGCAAATTTCCTTTTTATTTTTCCGAGTTTTCTCGACAATAATTCCCATAAGACGAACAAGCGAAGGATGAAGAATGTGATATCTCTTCTCAATTATTTGATTCCCCCTCGATGCAGCAAGTGTATATTGCAGGAGATCGTTAGAACCAATATTCGCAAAATCAACATATTTCATAAGGATCCCAGACATAAGTGCGGCAGCGGGGGTTTCAATCATGATACCTTCCTTTATATCTTTTCTATACTCCTTTTTCTCCTTTCGTAAAGCAGATTCAGCTTTCCTCTTTATACCTCTAAATGATTCGATATCCGAAATATCCGAAATCATTGGATATAATAATCTTATATTTCCGTAAACCGATGCTCGAAGTATTGCTTTTATCTGATCTAAATAAACATAATAGAAAACATCTATAGCTCTTGCTCCGCGTATTCCAAGATCATGATTTTCTGCAGCAGGTAGGCGCAAATATGTCGGCATCTTATCTGTACTAATATCCAACAACCTTATATTAACACTCTTTTCTCCCGCTGTTTCGGCGATGTTTTTATAAATCCTAAACCAATCTTCTTCGGACGGCGCTTTATGCCGATTTGCAAAAAGAAATTCCGACCTAAGCAAACCTACTCCGTCGTAATTCAAACCCTCGAGCAATTTTATTTCAGCCTGTAAACTTATATTAGCCTTCAATGTAAGCCGCACACCTTTTTTTGTTTGGGCAGGTTCTTCTTTTCTAATTACACAGAATTGCTTTCGTTTCTCCGCTTCCGCTATCTTTTTATCGTAGTATTTTTCTGTTTTTTTATCAGGCTTAACAAAAACTTTGCCCAGCGAAGCATCGACGATAACTTTATCACCGCAACCAATACTTTCGGTAGCTTTGACACCAAAAACAATAGGCACGCCATAATTCTGAGCAAGAATCGTCCCGTGAGACGTAAGACCACCTTCTTCGGCAACAAAAGCGAGTACATCACTCTCAGCTATATTTAAAACCATAGAAGGACTAAGTCTTTTTGATACAACAACTACAGGTTGCCTTTCACTTTCGGTACATTGAAATTTTCCGGAAACGCCATCGAAAGAGGAAAGAATACGGTTCCTAACATCAACGATGTCATGAGTTATTTCCGAAAAATGAAAGTCTCTTTGTTTAAATTTTTCTTGATAACTATCGAAAACATCATTCACCGCGTGTTCGGCGTTAATTAGTCTCTTCTTTATAAGAGAAATAATTTCCTCGAATAACGCTTCATCCTCTAAAATCGTACCATGTGCTGCAAATATTCCCTCACCGGTTTTTCCAAATATTTCTTCAGACGCCTTTAACATTTGCCCTATGGCTTTTTTTGTCTTACCATAGGCTTCTCTTAAACGATTAATTTCTTTCTCTATTTTCTCTTCCTCAATCATATAATGCGGAATGTTTTCTTCCACTTCTTCGGTGTAAACAGCAGTGATTCCTTTAGCTAAACCTGTATTTGCGCTTATTCCCTTTAGGATTTTCATTGATATTTCTCCTGATTCATTCATTTAATATAAAAACTTCTCAAAGCGGTCTTTTTTAGCCTTACATATAGGACAGACTCCCGGAGGTTCGTCCCGACCACAGAGATAACCGCAAACCCTACAACGCCAAACAGGCTTAGATAACTTTGAGACGCTGATTGTTTTACTTTCGGATTCTTTCTTCATTTTTTCTCTTTCCTTTTTCGGAGGTCTCCTCTCCGGTATTTTTTTTACTTCCTTTTTTCCGTCTACAACCTCCTGCGATACATAAAGCCCGCAATAACACGTGTCATAATCGTTTAAATCAGCGTCTCTATAATCACAGGGACAAATTATATCCAGGTCTTTTTCTTTCTCACCAGACGCAAGACGGCATGGGCATGCCCAGTATCCGTACCTTCCTTCGTTCACCAATAAGCCTTCCACTAGATCTCTTGTGAATTCTTCATCGGGGTTTAAATGATATCCCGCAGATTCGGCTTCTTCATCTAATTTTTTATACAATTTATCGACCTGCTCCTCCGGTATTTGATTTTCATTCATTGGGAATCTTCCTCCTGATTTCCTCCTCATCAAAACCTACAACACATTCCTCGTCATTAATAACGAGTGTCGGAAAAGAGCACAAAGGATTCCATTTCGTTACTTCTTCTTCGGCTTTTTCTTTTTCTTCTTCATCCAGAAGGTCTACATCTACGTAGTTATAATCAACATTTAGAGCGTTCAACAACTTTTTCGTTTTCTTACACCAGACACAGGTAGAAATAGCATAAAGCATTAATTTCCCTTTTTTTTCTCCTTCTACATGCTTAACATCCATTTTTCCCCCTTTAAAAGTTTTTAGACATTACCCTTTATCAAATCCTCTAAGGTGAAAGATTCCAATGTTTCCCTTATAGAAGCGCCGACTTTTTTCCATATCTTTTTTGCTTCACATTTGCTCGATTTGTTACAAACCGAGGGCGAATCTATACAGACCGCAGGATTTAGGGAGCCCTCGAGCACATCCACTATCTCACCACAATTTATTTCTCCGGGAGGTCTGCCGAGGATATAACCCTCTTTTACTCTGACTATTAAACTTCTTGCTTTTAAAGAAGAAACAATATGGTCAAGATATTTCATGGAAACTTCTAACCGTTCGGCAA
>CAYRCN010000138.1:0-5185 GCA_964422805.1 uncultured bacterium
CCGGAAGAAGACAGGGCTTTTATGAAGACGCTCATCTGGGATGCTCCCTGGATTGAGGTGGCTTATGTTGGGGTGGATAGCATTGAGTACAACAGGCCATACTTCGCTGAGGATTTAGAAAAAAAAGAAGTAGAAGCGCAGAATTTTGCGCTTTTAAAAACTAAGAATTTAAAATTGACATGGACTGGTGTAGCTAAGAAAAGCGGAGAGGAATGTGCTTTATTAGAGTTCAAGTCTCTTTCAAATCCTGTTAAGTCTAAAACTGATATTTTGAGCGTAAAGGGAAGATCCTGTTGTTGGGGGAGTTTTTGGGTGTCACTGGAAGATCATCAGGTCGAGCATGCCGTAATTAATGAAGATGTAATAATGGAAATGAGCCTCTCTGGTAGTCCTCTCGGACAGATATTGAATATGCAGAGAGAGGTTGTTTTTGATAAAATCAGATAGCCGTTTGTTATTTTTTTTGTAGTTCAGTATCGTAAGACGTGAAAAGGAGTTAAGCATAGATTGTTTGGCGGAATAGAAGCCGGGGGAACAAAATTCGTTTGCGCTGTGGGATCGGAGCCTGAAAATTTGAGTGGACCTTTTCGTATTAGAACGACTACACCAATTGAGACCATTGACAAAATAATTAAATATTTTGGAAAACAAAATAAAAAGAGAGAGATAGAAGCTATAGGTATCGGCTCTTTTGGCCCTGTTGACTTAAAAAAAGATTCGCCTACTTATGGATATATAACATCTACCCCGAAAATCAAATGGCAAAACACGAAATTTTACGGGAAAATAAAGGAAGCCTTTAATGTTCCGGTAGGTTTTGATACCGATGTAAATGCGGCTGCTCTCGGAGAACAAAAGTGGGGTGCCGCACAAGACGTATCGGATTTTATTTATATTACAATTGGTACAGGTATCGGAGGAGGGGGAATAATAAATGGAGAATTTTTACACGGGTTAGCACATCCTGAAATGGGACATATCTTTATTCCACACGACAAAAAGGCTGATCCTTACGAAGGAAAATGCCCCTTTCACAAAAATTGTTTTGAGGGTTTGGCATCGGGAACAGCCATAAAGGACCGCTGGGGTAAACCGGGAGAAAAATTAGATAAAAACCACCCCGCCTGGGACCTTGAGGCAAAATATATTTCTTTAGCAGTAATAAATTATATCTGCACTTTGTCTCCCCAGAAGGTTATTCTCGGAGGAGGGGTTATGAAACAAAAACAATTATTGCCTCTCATTCACAAAAGAGTAAAATCTCTAATTAATAATTATATTCGGGTACCAGAAATTACGAATAATATCGAGGAATATATAGTTCTGCCGGAACTGGGAGATAACGCGGGTGTTCTTGGCGCTATTGCATTGGCCGAAAGGGAATACGAAGAACAAAGATAACAGGACGCAGATAAACGCAGATTGACAGGATTTGTTGTTGTTTAGAACCCAACCCTCTACCCTAAATTTTTAACCACAGAGAACACAGAGAAAAAAAAGATTTTTGTTGTTTTATAAACACAATAAGAGGCTGGGAGAGGTTTTCTGTCTTCGTGCCTTTGTGGCAAAAAAGATGTTTTATATATTATTTCTGATTTCTTCCAGAAGTTCTCTCGCATGGGGAACCATATTAAAGAAATTATTTAATGTTTCGCATCCGTAATCTTCACAGTATGCGCAGTTTTTAACACTTTTTTTTATCGCGCAGGTTCTTACTTCGCACATATTGCAATAGCCTATGTGCCTTCCTTCTGTTTCGACACACCCATCGCAGTTGATGTCCGCTATTTTGAACTCATGCTTGTATTCGTTAGTCCACTGTTTTGCGATTTTCTCTCTTTCTGTATCATCGTCGTTTTTTGTAGCGATAAAAGCCGGACAATCGCTACATGTCAGGCCGCAAAAACCAATTAATTTATCCGTTTTCCCTCCTTTTTGGCGGTTTTGTGTCTTCGATGTTTCACGTGAAACATCGTTAGGTTAAAATCGAGAGTGTGGCTCCTTTAAAACTTAGCTCTTCCTCGAGCAGAAAGATATCTCCGCCGTATTTGCCATAATATAGAACTTTGGGGGCTAATCCCTTTGGTATTTGTTCGGGGTTTACGGCTCGAGCGAACACCCAGTCGTATCGTTCTTCGATATCTCCTTCTTTACGTACGAAAGCTTTTATAATTTTAAGATTTAGGTCGAGCGCAAAAGAAATGTACTCAAGAAAAGCAACCGGCTTGTTTTTTGATTCTAAGAGGTGAAGAGTGATTCGTTCTTTTAAAATTTTTAAAGGAATGCTCGCTATTCCTCCTCCCGCGCCGAAATCAAGAATTTTTTCTCCCTCTTTTACTATCCCGTATGGCAGAAGGGAGGGGACAAGTAGTTTTTTGAGAACTTCTTCTTTTTTTAATTTTCTTGAGATTAAATTTATTTTTTTGTTCCACCGCATGAGTTCTTCAAGATACATTAGCAGCTTATCTGTTGTTTTGTTGTTTGGTTCAATGTTTAATTCTTTTAAGCTTTTTTCGAGAAAATGTTTCACGTGAAACATCAATAATGTATTTTTAAGGACAGTTCTACTTTTGGAGAGCCTGTTTGGTCGATTGTAAGGTCGCTTTCGAAACCGTAGAGTTGAGCGTCGACGTAGGCATCCAGTATTCCTATTGTCCAGACCAGGGCCATCCACCAGGCGATTTCTCTTCTCTGGTCAAGCAGCATTTGCTTTTCTTCCTGTTCTGTCGGCGATAAATCAAGTTCTCTGTCCAAATCGTTTAGTCTTAGTTGTGTCTGTATGCCTCTATAAATAATATAAGATTGTGCTCCGCCTACGATTATGCCTTTAAAATATCTTTCCGTGTAAAATTGCCCTCCGCCTGGGATAAGAGTTGTAAGCAGCATTGCGGTTTTTGTGGATTTGGAAATTATTAAAAACAAAGAAAACATATTATTTTAGAAAGGCGACTGTGACTCCTTCTCCTCCTTCGTAATGGGGTGGCGTGTCTATACTTTTTACCCTCCTGTCTTTTTTTAGCTTTTTGTGTAGCATGTTACGTAATATCCAACTTCCTTTTCCATGGACGATTCTTACTGAATTATAATTCGCAACGACTGCTTTGTCAAGAAATTTGTCTGCCGCTTTCCATGCTTCCTCTTTTGTCATGCCGCGAACGGAAATTTCAAACGGAAGTTCCAGATCAACATGGTATTTGATGTCAAGGGATTTGTCTGAAGGTTTAATAGGTTCGGTTTTCGTTTCCTTTCCTTTAGCCTGAAGAGAAGCGAAGGTTTTTTTGTATTTTTTTATCGATTCTTTTGAAGCTTTAGATTCTTGTATTTCTTTAATAGTTCTTTCCACCAGAGCTCGAGCCTCGGTTACTATGTTTTCGGCTCTTTCTTTTGCCTCGTGTAGGATTTTTTTCTTTTCTTCTTTTACGTTTTTCAGTTTTTTGTCGTATTCGTCTTTTATTTTCGAAAAGTCTTTTTTAAGTGTAGAAAGCTCTTTTTCCTGTTCGCGCAATTTTCTGTTTCTTAGTGAAAGTTCCTCAATTAATGTTTCCGCTTTGAAGATTTCTGAGTCAACAAAACTCTTTGCGTCGGCAATAAGCTCTTTAGGTAAGCCAAATTTCTCAGCTGTTGCTATAGCTCTTGAGCCTCCCGGGATCCCGATCTGCAGATGGTATGTTGGTCCGTTTTCGTATTCCATCGAACCGTTAATCATTCCTTCTTGGTCTTCGACGTAATATTTGAGGGGGCTTAGGTGAGTTGTGGCAATAACCAGACTTCCGTTATCTTTTAAAGCGTTAAGAAGCGCGATTGAAAGAGCGCTGCCCTCGACGGGGTCAGTGTTGCCTCCAAGCTCGTCGAGGAGAATCAGACAATTGTCGTCAGCTCCGCTCAGGATTTCTTTAAGGCGAACAATATATGAAGAAAAGGAGGATAAGCTTTCTTCCATAGACTGTTCATCTTCTATTATTCCTGAGATATTTGTAAAGGATCCGATTTCGCTGCCTTCTTTTGCCGGAATAGGAATGCCGGCAAGCGAGGATAAAATATTTATTCCAACATTCTTAAGAAGTACGGTTTTTCCTCCGGCATTTGGCCCGCTGATAAGAAAAATTCTTTCTTTTTCTCCTATTTCTAAATCTAGGGGTTCTACTTTTTTCTTTTCTTCCAGCAAGAGTGGGTGGTAGCATTCTTTCAGTTTCAAGGTACTGTTTTCAGGAAAATCCGGTATAATGCATCTGAAATCTTCTGCGTAAAGAGTTCGGGCTTTAAGGGAGTCTATTTCTGTAAGAGTTTTGGCGTTTTTTTCGATAGAGAGAAATCGTTCTGCAACTTTGTCAGTTAGGTATTTAAGAATTCTTTTCTTTTCTGCGCTTATGTCTTTTTCTAACTCTGAGATTCTGTTGTTGAGTGTTACTATTTCGCCCGGTTCTATAAAGGCCGTGTTCTGTGTGCGGGAAAGGTCAACTATTATTCCTTCTATTTGGTCTTTTTTATCGTATTTAACCGGAATAACAGTTCTCCCCAATCGGGTAGTTATAATTTTGTCCTGAAGCAGGTGTTCCTTTTCTTGTAAAAAGTAGTCGAGCTTTTTTTCTATTTGGTTTTCAACAGAAGCTTTTTCTCTATAAAAAGATTTTAATGCAGGAGTTGATGTGGGGATGACAGAGCCGTTTTCGTCTATAAATTTAGTTATTTCTTTTACGAGAGGGAAAAGAGGCTCTAAGTTGTTTGCCGGTTCTTCCATGACTTTATTGTCTCTAAGTATACTTTTAATCTCATTTGATAAATCTAACAGCTTTTTGTAATAGAGTAGTGTTTCTCCCGATAAGACTTTGCCCTTTTCCGGAACTCTTTCGTTTTTTAAAATTTGTAGACTGGGAATTAGGCGTTTTATTTGTTTGATCTCCCCTAAGTTTTTAAAGGCGCTGAGTCTATTCTCTTTCGAAATAGTCGGGCTTAAACTTAAAACCGCTTTTCTCCCGGGATCTGAGTCAGCATAAGCGGAAATTTTATCTAACAGTAAGTCTAATCCAATTCTGCTTGCAAGTTTTTTCATTATATTTTAATAATCTTATCTTCAGGTTCGCTTTCGTCTTTTTCTTTTTGCGGAAGAGGGATTTTTTCTTTATAATGGTCGAGCCCTTTTATTCTTCCTTTTAAAAAAGTTTTTAAAGGGCTTCTTACATTAAGA
>CAYRCN010000139.1:0-5177 GCA_964422805.1 uncultured bacterium
ATTATATAGTCTATGCGGGAGGGTTTGCTGCGGGTATTTATTTTGGTATACTTATCGAGGAGCGTATTGCTCTTGGGCTGGTTAGTATTCATGTTTTTACAGCTAAGGGCGCAAACGAACTACTTAAAAGACTCAGGGACAAGAATTATGGAGTAACCAGCAGAATTGCTCGCGGTGAGACAGGAAAAATAGATGAATTATTTACCGTAGTTAACAGGAAAAATCTTCCTTCAGTTTTAAGAATTTTAAGGGAATATGATAAAGAAGCCTTTATCTCGGTTGAGGATGTCAGGCTGGTGAAAGGCGGAATTTTCCCTCATAGATGTTAAGATGCAGAATAAAAATTTTTGTAGTTTTTTGTTTTTCTTGACTAAAACCTAAAACCCAATACCTAAGACCTAACGTGGTGGTTTTTTTATCAATCCTTCCTTAATTTGAAGTTCTGTTTGTTTTCTTGAATTTCCGATCAATTCTTCCGCGCTTCGTCTTAGTTGTTTTTCGCTTAATTTTATTCTGGCTATTCCCTGTTCGATTGCTTTAAGTCCGACGGCAACTGCTTCATTTATAAAAACTTCCCATTCATCCATCGTCGGAACGATATAATCCTCTTTAAGCCCTTTTTCTTCGGCAGTTTTCGCAACCGAATAGGCGGCTGCTATTGTCATTTCGTCTGTTATAGTTTTTGCGTTTACGTCGAGCGTCCCTCTGAATATGCCGGGAAAACCGAGGGAATTGTTTATCTGGTTTTCGAAGTCCGAGCGTCCTGTTCCTACTATTCTTGCTCCGGCTTCTTTTGCTTCCCATGGCCAGATTTCGGGGACTGGATTTGCTACGGCAAAAACGATAGCGTCTTTATTCATTGCGGAAATCCACTCTTTCTTGATTGTTCCGGGTACTGGTTTTGCAGCCGCTACCATAACGTCCGTTCCTCTAATTGCTTCTTCGGTATCTAATTTTTTCTCATCTCCGTTTGTTCTGCGGGCAAGGTCCCATTTATATGGATTTTGTTCTTTGTTTTTTTTCAGATCCTCTCGACCTTTATGAAGAATGCCTTTACTGTCTGTTACTACGACGTTTTTTTCTTTTGCCCCGGCTTTAAATAATATTCTGCAGAGTGCAACGTTTGCAGCCCCCGCACCTATAATCGAGAATTTTGCTTTTCTTATATCCTTGCCTACAAGTTTTAATGCATTAATAATTCCCGCAAGTTCAATCGAAGCAGTTCCCTGCTGGTCGTCATGCCAGACGGGAATATCTAATTCTTCTCGAAGACGGTCCAGAATGTAAAAGCATTTCGGGTTTTCAATATCTTCGAGATTTATCCCGCCGAAAGCAGGGGCAATTATTTTAACCGTTTCAATGATTTTCTCGGCGTCCTTTGTATCGAGTACAATCGGAAAAGCGCTTATACCGCCAAGATATTTAAATAAAAGACTTTTTCCTTCCATAACAGGCATACTTGCAAGTGGACCTATATCTCCGAGTCCGAGGACTCTCGAACCATCTGAAATTACCGCAACATTGTTCCACTTGTTTGTTAATTTATAGGCAAGTGTTGGGTCTTTATTTATCATTTTACACGGTTCAGCAACACCCGGGGTGTACCATATGCTAAAATCATCCATGCTCGTAACGGAGCATTTTAAAGAACTTTCGATTTTACCCCGGTAATACTCATGCCATTTCGGGGCAATTCTTTGAGGTTGTTCGGCTTTCTTTATGAGTTTTTCGATGTCGTGATTATTTTTCATAAAAACTATTCCCTTTTGTGTCCATTGTTACAATGAGAGGACCGAATTTTTCAATCTCAAGTATCCAGATAGCTTCGGGTATTCCGAGTTCTTCAAGAAAATAGACTTTTTCAACTTTTTTTATTGATTTCGCCGCGAGAGCGCCTGCTCCCCCTGTAAAATGGACGTATACTGCTCCTGTTTTTTTAAGTGCTTTTAGTGTTTCTTTCCCCATTCCGCCTTTACCAATAATCATTTTTACCCCGAATAATGATAAAAATTTACTCTCAGAGCTTTCCATTCGAATCGAAGTTGTAGGTCCGGCTGAAACTATAACCCATTTGTTTCTTTCTTTTTTCACAACAGGACCTGCGTGATAGAGAACCATTTCCTTCGGGCTAAAGGGTATTTTTTTTCCTTTCTTTTTTAGCTCAAGCATTTTCTTATGTGCCTGGTCTCTCGCGGTGAATAATTTACCGGATAAAAAAACTGTATCTCCAATGGATAATTTTTTTATATCTTTTGTTGATAATGGTGTTTGTAGATGTATTTTCTTCATTTATATAACTTTTATTGAGCCATTTTTTTCAAATTTAATTACTTTTCTTCTGTTTGCCCAGCATTGTAAGACTAACCCTACCGGGAAAGATGCAGGATGACGATGAGCATATTCAATGTGTACGTCAAGAACCGTGGTAGCTCCTCCCATTCCCATTGGTCCGACTCCTGTTTTATTTATGAGTTCAAATAATTCTTTTTCCATTTTTGCAACTTTTTTTTCTCTGTGGTGTTCTCCGATTTTGCGTAAGAGGGATTTTTTTGCGAGTTGCATACATATATCAGCCCCCCCTCCGATACCTATTCCTGCGATGGTAGGAGGACATGGTTTTCCACCAGCGTTTATTATATGTCCTACTATGAGTTTTTTTGCTTTGGCAAATCCTTCACCGGGAGCTAACATCCATAAGGCGCTCATATTCTCGGAGCCGCCTCCCTTTGGTAAAATGTGAATCATACATTCGCTACCCTTTACCATATCCCAGCTTATATAAGGAATGTTTCTTCCCAGATTGTCTCCTAAATTTTCACCCGTAAAAGGATTAACGGTATTGGGTCGGAGAGGAGTTTCTTTGGTTGCTCTTTTTACCGCGTTACCAAGCATTTTCTTTAAGTCGGCGAGATATTTGAATTCGGTGCCAGCTTGAATGTAAAATGTCATTATACCAGTATCCTGACACATTGGTATTCCTTCTTTTGAGGCGATTTTTATATTTTCGAGAATTGCTTCCATCTGAATTTTGGCAATGCCTTTTTCTATATCTGCTACTTTTTTTAAAGCTTTTATAACGTCCTTCGGCAGTTCTGTCTCAGCTTTCTCGATTGCTTCTATAAGGATTTCTTCTATATTTTTTTTACTTATTTTCGCCATCTTATTCTCAGTATACAGAGTAATGTATTTGCACGGAAAGTCAATAAGTTTTTTGGGGAAAGATATTTTATTTAACCGTAAAATTGATATTGCTGGATATATTATTATCTTTATCCGATATAGCGGTAAGACAGTATTCGCCTGGTTTGATTTGCCAGAGAAAACTGTGTTCTTTAAAAGTCTCATTTAGTGGTTTTTCGTTTAAAAACCAGTTTACTTTTTCTTCTTTCTCGGTGGTTGTAAGTTCTATTTTTATAGATTGATATTCGGGTTTTACATTAGATAATCGGTAAAAAATAGCTCCCTGTTGGGGTTTTATTATTTTAAATCTTTCTTCCTTTTTTATTTCTCTTGACGGATTTTTTGCTTCGAAACCTTCTGCCCATTCTTCATATCTGCCCGGTAATACCGTATGGATTTCACCTTTAATATGAGTATGCATATCACAACTATCTTTGTAATATGAAGCAAGATTCTCTTTGGGTATTATTTCTTCGATTGTAGAGGGACAACTATGATTAGGTCTTTTGCCTGACAGCGGACAAATAGGTACTAAAGTAAGTTCTTCTGGTAAAGGTTCTTTTTCGGGATAGTCTTTTTTGCTGTATAGTAAATGCATTATATTGGCGAACAAGGGTCCGGCTCCGGAAACACCCGAAACTTTTTGCATTGGAGTATGATCAAAATTACCCACCCAGACAGCAAGAGTGTAGTCTTTGGTAAAGCCTATTGTCCAGTTGTCGCAGAAGCGGAATGAGGTTCCGGTTTTTGCGGCGCAGGGGAATGGGAAATTAAGTACGGAAAAAAATCCGAATTCAGAGGTACGGGCAAATCTGTCACTTAAAATATCGGTTATCAAATAATTCAATGCAGGTGTAGAGATGATTTTTTCCTTTTCCGAGTCTTCCTTTTCTTTTCCATTGATTTCAATAATTTCTTTAATCGGAATAAAATTCCCAGAGCGAGCGATACACATGTAAGCTCTTGCCAGTTCAAACAGTGATACTTCGCCTCCTCCGAGTACGAGTCCTACACCGTAATAATCTTCATTTTTATCCAGGGAATTGAATTCGTATTCCTTTAAGCGTGACAGGAATCTGTCTATGCCTGTTTCGGTGAGAACTCTAACAGCCGGAACGTTTAGAGAATTTGCAAGAGCTTCTCTTAATCTTACGGGACCGTAAAAATCTTCGGAATAATTCTTTGGACAGTATATGCCTGTGGGCATCTTGTAATAAGTCGGTATGTCTGAAACTATCGTTCTGGGTGTTAGCCCGTCTTCGAAAGCTAATAGATAAAGAAAAGGTTTTAATGTTGATCCGGGTTGCCGCAAAGCTCTTACCCCGTCGTTTTCGCCTTCGTTTTCAGAGCTGAAAAAATCTGCCGAACCTGTATATGCAAGTACTTCACCTGTTATATTGTCGAGCAGTATAACAGCCGCGTTGGTAACGTTAAAGGGCTTGAGAGCCTTTACGACTCTATTGGTTTGCTCCTGAACGATTTTCTGTAAATCTAGGTCAATCGTTACTTTGACATTTTGCACATCTTCCGGTAATGTTTTCATCAGGGTGAAAACAAAATGAGGCGCAAGAAAGGATGCTGTTTGAGGTCTTAAGGAAATGTCTTCTTTCAGTATTCTATTTATTCTTTCTTTTATTATAAGGTTTCGTTCTTGCATTTTTTCGAGAACATATTTTTGGCGTTTCTTGATTTCTTCCAGGTTATTATAAGGGTTCAGTCGGGTTGGAGAATTGGGAATGGAAGCCAGAAAAGAAGCCTGTGCCAGAGTTAAATCCGAAGAAGATATTCCGAAGTAAGCCTTTGAGGCTCCTTCTATACCGTAAAGATTTCCTCCCATCGGTATCCGGTTTATGTATGATTCGAGGATTTTTTCTTTACTTAAACCTGCTTCAAGACGGTAAGCAAAATACGCTTCTTTTATCTTTTTGAGTAGTGTCCGCTTTCCCGGTCTCATCATTCGCGCAAGCTGAAGGGTTATTGTTGAAGCACCTGATACG
>CAYRCN010000140.1:0-5151 GCA_964422805.1 uncultured bacterium
GTCGGGTCACCGTTATCTGTCGCTAATATCTCGCCGGGACCCTCGATCTCGAATTTGATTGTATTATTCGCCCTCGGTACGGTCAGCCCGTTTTTATCGGTTACCCGGACCGTGATAAAGGCTAAATCTTTTCCGTCTGCCCGAATCTCGCTGCGATCTACCGATGCCGCAAGGATGGCTGGTTCATCCGTAGTCCTAACAACATCCTCTGCCCACTTCTTCCCATTCTTGTACGCCACTACCTTCAATTCACCCGGTTCGTATTTTACTTCGTCCCAGCGAAGACGGTATTCATACTGCCCCTTTTTCTTTCTGCCGAGCGACTTGCCGTTTAAGAACAGTTCGGCTTCATCACCGGAGGTGAAGACGTGGACCGGTGTTATCTCACCGATCCGCTCCGGCCAATCCCAGTGCGGCATGATGTGTGCCATAGGCAAGTCAGGGCGCCAGTGTGCCTGGTAAAGGTAGAACCGGTCTTTCCCGAACCCGGCGAGGTCGACAATCCCTCCATACGAGCTGCGGGCGCTATAGTATGGTATCGGTTCGCCGAGGTAGTCCCATCCTGTCCAGGCGAACTCACCCGCTACGAAAGGGTGCTGCTGGATAGAACGGAAAACCTTATCTGCTGAGGAGCCGTAGTCGGTGGCATAAAGTTCGTAGGCGCTCACCTGGCAAATCTTCGAGTCACCGCCTCTGCCATCCCGTACGATATCGCTAATCTTCTGCGTTACGGGAAAAAGGTAAATTCCACGGCTGCTCATTGCGTGGGCGGTTTCACTGCTGAGAATAACTTTATCGGGAAATTTCTCATGAAATGGAGCATACATAGGTGTAGTACGGATTCGATCAGTTCCTTCAAATTCTGGGTCCTGGCGAATTCCCTGGCCCTGATAATTCAAGCTGATAACATCCTGGACAGCAGGTAAGGGCATGTCCGGTTTAGCCCAGTTCATAGCGCTGGTCGTCGGACGGGTTGTGTCCTCCTCTTTAATAATATCGTGAAGCCGTTTCGCCACCGCCGCGCCTTCCTCACCGGTATATTGTTCACCAACTTCATTGCCAAAACTCCACATAATCACAGAAGGATAGTTTCGGTCCCGGCGAATGAGGGCGCGCAAATCTTGCTCGTGCCAGTCGGAAAAGATAAGGTGAAAATCGAGCGGAGTCTTTTTCCGTTCCCAGACATCGAATGCTTCGTCCATTACAAGGAACCCCATCCGGTCCGTCAACTCGAGTAACTCGGGAGCGGGTGGGTTATGTGCAGTACGGATCGCGTTGCAGCCCATTTCCCGAAGTATTTCAAGCTGACGCTCGGCTGCGCGGGTGTTGAATGCAGCGCCCAGAGCGCCGAGGTCGTGGTGTTGGTTGACTCCTTTGATCTGGATGTGTTCACCATTGACGAAGAGACCTCTGTCCGGGTCAAAACGTAGTGAACGGATCCCGAAACGTGTTTCATATTGATCGACCACTTTGTCATTCTGCCATAATGTGGTCACCGCCACATAGAGGTTTGGAGCCTGCGTGGGCGGTGGTCCCCACAGTCTGGGATTTTTGATAATAACGGAGCCTTCGACCTTGATGTTCTTTCCTGCTACAACCGACGTTTTCAGGGGTTCAAAAGTTGCAACTGCATTGCCGGTTTTTTCTCCGTTTGCATCCAGGGCAAAGATACGCGTAATTGCTTTAACTAATAAATTATCCCTGGAGTTATTATCTATAGTGACTTCCAGGTTGATAGTGGCGGATGCTTTAGAAACATCGTGCGTCGTCACAAAAGTACCCCAATGACCGACATGAACTGGGTTGGTTTTAACCAGGTAGATATTTCGGTAGATTCCGCCGCCGGGATACCAGCGCGACGATTCAGGCGGATTATCCAAACGTATCGCCAGTTGGTTTTCTCCACCCGGTACGATGTACGGCGTGAGATCCACCCTCCATGAGGCATATCCAAAAGGCCAGCCGCCTACTAGTTGTCCGTTTAACCAGACTAAGCAATAAGACATTGCACCGTCCACATCGAGGAAAATTAACTTGCCCTTATCCGACGCCGGAATGTCGAGCTTCTTCCGGTACCAGGCTACGCCGGGGCTGGGCAAGCGCCCCATGCTACCGCCTACTTCAGCGTCCTCGCCTTTAAAAAAAGGTCCTTTGATTGCCCAGTCGTGCGGTAGATTGACGCTCTCCCATGAACTGTCATCGAAATCGTTCTGAACGAACGGGAAATCGCTACCGGGATTTCCTTCGGGACGAACATGACGTTTGGCAGGGTCTTTGATGAAGTCGTTGCCGGTCGTCAGAATCCAGGGCTTGAGTACCATTTGGGTCGCTTCGACATCTGCCGGCTCTGTTGGTTCGGCATCGTCAGGTCTGTCGTCTTTATGATCTTTGATATCAGGACGCAAATCGTAGATCAGGTCGTCTGCGCTTGCTGCCTGCTCATACTTATAGAAACGCCAGTCTTCATTTATGGAAATTCGCTCCCGATGGACTCTGGCGGTGCCTTCTCCTGTACTTTTCGTAAGTGCCGGTATGCAGGTAGTCAGAAAGAAACACCATATTAAAGTTATTAACTTACATACGCTTAAGTTGTGTGGATGGCAATAATTAAGTATTCTCATAAGCACCTTCTCCTCAAATTTTTTGTTATGGTTTTATTTCAGTTCTCTTTGACTTGATAATAATTTAAATTTCTATAATTGTCAATGTGCAAATATGGTTTGTGCTCCCAATTTTTTATTAATTACTCAGTTAAGAATCTAGGTGACAACCGCTTGGGAGAGTTAACGGTCTTTGAGGTAGGTAAAAATTTTTACCCTTGACAATTACTCTTAAAACTATTAAAATGAAACTTATGAAGTTATTTAAATTGAATGTTTTGGGGCACTCACGCTTCTTGGCTAATAGTTCTTATATCATCCATAAGCTTACCCCAAAATACGGAAAAGGGCAATTGACGTTATTTGGAAGTTATATATAATATATCCTGTAAAAATTCTGTAAAAAGAGCTTTGGTTTTTTAGTGCTAATTGAAATAAGGAGGGCGCATAAAAATTAATAATGATAGAGTTTTTTTAATTTCTAAATTATTGGTTGTTCTGTCCTGTTTGTATTTCCAAAATTTGGCTGGGAGGTTTTAAATTAATTGAATCCTTATATACAATTCAAGCAAGTGTATACGTTAAGAATGTTTGTCGGATTTTTTGTATTTAAGTCAAACGATTTAACTTATTTTGTAAACCCTAATGAAAGGAGGTTTTCATGAAAAAAGCGGGAAGGGGAATAGAGTTGTTGCCCAGGTGGATTTTATATGGCTCGCTTGTATTTATTGCATTATTCATGGCCACTCAAGATGCGAAAGCGGCGGTTACCGGAAAGATTGCTGGTATTGTTATGGATGCCAGAACCGGCGAGCCTTTACCGGGTGCCAATGTTGTAATTGAAGGTACCGATAGAGGTGCGGCCTGTGATATGGACGGCTATTACTTCATATCAAGATTGGAGCCGGGTGATTATAACGTTCAGGCCAGAATGATGGGTTATAAGAGTCTTACTTTGACCGGTGTTAAAGTTATATCAGGACATACTACTCCTCTCGATTTCGAATTGGAGACGACGGTTATAAGGGGTGAAGGAGTAACTGTCCAGGCTCAAAGAGAAATTATAAAGATAGATCTTTCTTCAAGTTCTATAACTGCCGATAAAGCTGATATAGAGGCGGTACCTCTAATTTCGGGTGTGTCGCAATACCTTAACTTACAGGCTGGAATAGATGGCTGGAGTGTGAGGGGTAGTGGTCTTGAGGATACCAAATTGATGGCGGATGGTTTGTTGCTTGTTGACCAGAGAGTAAACGAACCTATCCTGATGCCCAATATTAGCGAAATAAAAGAGGTTAGTTTGATAAAAGGAGGATTGAACGCAGAATATGCGAATGTCAGGGCAGGTGTTATAAACGTCATTACCAGGGAAGGTTCTCCCGAAAAATACGAAGGTTCCTTTGAATTTAGATTTACCCCTTATTATCAAAAACATAATGGGCCATCCATCTTTGATCCCGACAATTATTATAATGATATATATTTTCATAATAAGATAGATACGGGTGTAGAGTGGAATGTAGATTTCTTTACGGAAGACACTCTTGGTCTTGATACAGTTGTCAGATTAGACAGTGTATGCTGGTACGGTCCTAAAAAAGTATGGGGAGATCCAACTAGCCCTTTTTATGATACAGTCAAGTGGAAAGACAGTTACGCGCCCAATTGGGGCGGGTATATCTCAGACGCCGCGGGTAAACCGATAACACCTGAAGGTCTCAGGGATCTATTGCTCTGGAGACGCAGGATTGACCCCAGGGGAGACACTCTCTATCGTCGTTACTTGGGCACCCCGGATTCTCTATTTTATCTAGAGAGCCGTTTACCCCGACCGGATTCTCTGTTTTCTATCTACAGCAACGATTCTATGTATATTCCAATATGGGATATAACAGTGGAAGATGGTGATACGACTTATGATTTGACAGGTTTTACGAGAGCCCCTTATACGATACCTGAAGACGAACCTAGGATAGGCACCTACGGGGATAATCCTGATTGGACCCTGGATGCGGGTTTTGGAGGTCCTGTTCCCATATTGAGTCAGTATTTGGGTGATATGACCTTTTACACTTCATATCGTGACCACAATGAGGCGTTTCCGCTTCCCGATAGCAGAGAATATTACAGGGAGCGTCAAGTGAGTTTGAAACTAACGTCTCGTTTTTATAATGGTAATATAAAAATTAGTGCGATGGGAAGGTATGGAATTACCAATAGTCTTGCTCCGTGGGCTAGAGGTGAACATGTTGGTTCACAAACAGTAGCAGATATCGGACAGGTTTACCTTAGAAATGCTTTTGATATGATTTCGTCAGTAGGAACATGGAATGGAATAGCCCATGGAAGCGATAAACTCATGTCGAGAAACATCGCGGACGTTTGGAATTTGTATTCGTTGACCCCTTTTGATGTTTATTCGAGAATGTACGGTTTAACAGTTCAGCATGCATTGAGTGAGAACACTTTTTATGATGTGAAGTTGACTTATGTAAAGAGTAACAATGAGGCTAATTACTATTATGATGTTCCGAGAAGAATGAACGATACG
>CAYRCN010000141.1:0-5067 GCA_964422805.1 uncultured bacterium
TAATAAAAAGGAGAGGGTATTATATTCTCGAAAACAATATAAAAAAAGATAGTTGCCCTGCATGCGGAGAAAAAATAGCGGGTGTTTGGCAATGAAGATATTAGACATTAAATCGCTTGTAAAAATTTACCGTTCTCCTTTCCTAATGAAAAAATCGGTAGGTTTATACGGACTCGATTTGGAAATAGAAAAAGGAGAAATATATGGACTGCTGGGCCCGAACGGAGCGGGGAAAACCACTACACTTAAAATAATAACGGGGTTACTAAAGAAGACTTCGGGAGAAATAAGATTATTCGGGGAATTATCCCCCCTGCAGGCGAGAACGAAAATCGGTTTTCTACCTGAAAATCCCTCTTTTTATCCGCATTTAACAGGGGAAGAACTTCTCAGTTTTTATGCAAAGCTGTACAATAAATATCTTTCTACAGATGAAATCAATAAAAAACTGGCTATGGTCGGGTTAAAAGAAAGTATTAATAAGAGATTAAGCGGATACTCAAAGGGTATGGTCCAGCGCATGGGGTTTGCCCAATCTATTATCGGGGATCCCGATTTTGTTATCCTTGATGAACCTCTTTCGGGACTTGATCCGCTGGGCAGAAAAGAAATAAAAGATTTAATTGTTGAAATCAACAGGAAAGGCAAAACCGTTCTTTTTTCCTCTCATATTTTATCCGATGTAGAAGCGATTTGCAGCAGAGTTGGGATAATAATTAACGGAAAAATGAAGCAGGTCGGGAACTTGAGAAACATATTAAAAAGAGATATGAAATATGTAGAAATAGAGTTTGAAGGTATTAATAATTTAAAGAACTTCAGTAAATTTGGCGAAATAAGAACCGAGAGCGGTGTTAATTTTCTTAGAATAAAAAGCGAAAAAACAAGAGACAAAGCAATTAAAGAAATAACAAAAAAGAACGGGAAAATCCTCTCGGTGGTCCCTGTAAAAAGTACTCTTGAAGAACATTTTATGAGGGCAATAAATGAATAAGATTCTAACCATAGCAGAGAACACATTTAAAGAGGCAATACGTGATAAGGTCCTAATCTCAATAACAATAATGGGATTCTTACTCATGGCTTCATCTAAAGTTTTCATACCTATATCAATAGGCCAAGCAGATAAAATTATAAAGGATTTCGGAATCAGTCTGATTGAAATATTTGGTGTTTTAATAGTAGTTTTTATCGGAACGAGAATCTTCCATCAGGAAACCGAGAGAAAAACCATATATTCAATAATGTCTAAACCTGTAAGCGAGCTCGAATTTGTTGCGGGAAAGTTTTTAGGTCTCTATTATTTAATAGTAATCATTCAGATTTTGTTGTTTGCTATTTTCTTTCTTTTTTCAAAATTTTATTTACGCTCGGCAGATATATCTCTCCTAAATATCCTTTATTTCTTTTTATTCGAATTTCTGTTGCTCGACGCTTTAGCCATATTTCTTTCCTGTTTTATGACTCCTTTAACCTCAGGAATTACGACCTTGCTTCTTTTCTTTATCGCGCACGTTACTTTCTACATTAAAGCTTTACCCCAAATACTCAATATGCCAACACTATCCGGGCTCATCAATTTTATATACTATGTATTGCCAAATTTTTCTATATTCAATATTAAAGCGATGGTAATTTACCATATTCCCCTTTCAATAAATTCATATATTTTAGCTTTTTCTTATTCTCTCCTGTATTCAATTATTTTAATAATTTTTTCGTCCTTTCTATACTCTAAAAAAGAATTTCTATGAAAAGAATAGCCCTTATCCTTATATTAATTGTCCTGCTTGCATTATTAGAAACAAAAGGATTTAAATGGATACCAAAACAACAAAGAGAAGAATTCCTTTACTTTCCCTCAAACAGATTCGTAAAAACAGTAACTGCAGGTTTCGACCTCATATTGGCGGACTTCCTATGGATTGAAACCGGCTCCTACTTCGGTAAACACCGTAGAAGCGATAAACTTTATCCATATCTCTATCATATGCTTGATATCATCACTGATCTCGACCCAAAATTTATACCTCCATACACGCTGGGAACAATACTGCTTGCAACTGACGCACGTGAAAGTGAACTTGCTTTAAAATTTCTCGATAAGGGAATGAGAGACAATCCGGAACTCTGGCAAATTCCTTTCACCAAGGGTTTCATTTATTATGTACATAATAAAAATCCGGAAAAAGCGTCAAAGTGGTTTCTCCTTGCATCATTTAAGAAAGACGCTCCCGAAGTGGCTCAAAAATTCGCGACCTGGACACTCTATCGAAGTAAAGGCGTTCAATTAACCTTGCAATTATATTTAAGATTATACGAAATGTCTTCAAGTGAGATATTCAAAGAGAAAGCCATAAAGGGAATAGCAAAGGTGCTCTTGGACCAAAGCAAACAGTTCAAAAAAGATAAAGGCTATCATGCGGAATCTCTTTTCGATCTTTACAAGTACGGTTATTTACCCTTTATGCCACAAATCCCCGGAGGCAGATTTAAAATCGAAAATGGTAAAGTTACCTTCCAACAGCTTCAATAAACCTTACAGCAATATTGCCCAGTACTACGACATCCTTATGAAAGAAGTCGGTTACGATAAATGGATAGAATATATACTGGATACTATTGACCTCTTCAATATTAAAGCGACTCCGCTGCTCGACTTAACTTGCGGTACGGGAAATTCAATGTTACCATTAGTTAAGAGAAAAAAGAAACCCCTCTTGGGAGTAGACAACTCTATCGAAATGTTAAAGGTGGCAAAAGAGAAAGACCCTAATTTGATCCTTGTTCAGGCTAACGCAATGAGGCTTCCTTTCCTGAACCATTTCAATCTCGCTCTTTCTATGTTTGACTCTTTAAATTATATTCTTGAATTGGAAAATCTAATTGAAGCTTTCAGTTCGGTCAAGGACGCGCTCAAAGTTGGCGGACATTTCCTGTTCGATCTGAACACACCATACGGACTTAAGTGTGTTTCGGGAAGAGACGTTAGAGAAGAAAACAAAAACCTTATGAGTGTTTGGAGAAACGTATACGACAAAGACACCAAATTGCTAACTCTTCATCTAACTCTTTTCGTGAAAAAAGATACAAACTGGCACAGGGTTGATGAAATACATGAAGAGAGAGGTTACAGCGAAGAGGAAGTAAAGTACGGTTTAAAAACTTTAGGTTTTGAAGTTATCGATGCGTTTAGATGTTTTGGCCACTCAAGACCCGACAGGTTTACCAAAAGAATTTTATATATAGCCAAGAAAAATAAAAAAGGGGCAGCTTAACTAACTGCCCCTTTTTTATTTTTCGGTTCATCCCGATTACATCGGAGGCATACCTCCTCCGGGCATCCCTGGAGTACTTTCTTTTTCTTCTTTCTTCTCCGCAATTAAAGTCTCAGTGGTTGTAAGAAGAGAAGCAACTGAAACAGCATTTAGAAGAGCAGTCCTGGCAACCTTGGTGGGATCAACAATTCCAGACTTCATCAAGTCTTCGATTTTGAGTGTTTCGGCATTGAAACCGACGTTAACGTCTTTTTCCTTCAAGACATGCTCTACTATAACTGCACCCTCTTCCCCGGCATTTGTAGCAATCCATTTAAGCGGTTCCGTGAGAACCTTCGCTATTATTCCGGCTCCGAGCTTTTCATCACCCTCAAGAGTACCAGCGAATTTTTTGATGGCAGACTTAGTTCGCAGGAGTCCTACCCCTCCGCCAGGTATAATCCCTTCTTCTCGAGCTGCCCTTGTGGCGTGAAGTGCGTCCTCGACTCTCGCCTTCTTTTCTTTCATTTCTACTTCGGTTGCAGCACCTACTTTAATAACCGCTACGCCGCCCGTGAGCTTTGCCAATCTTTCCTGAAGCTTTTCTTTATCATAATCAGAAGTTGTAGATTCTATCTCTGTTCTGATTTGCTGAATTCTCCCTTTTATCTGATCACTCTTACCCTTTCCACCAATTATAGTGGTATTGTCTTTGTCGATCTTAACTTTATCGCATTTACCAAGATCCGACATCTGGACGGCATCCAACTTAATCCCTAGCTCTTCAGAAATAAACTGTCCATCAGTTAGAATAGAGATATCCTTTAACATTTCCTTTCTTCTATCTCCGTATCCGGGAGCTTTAACAGCAGCCACATTCAAGGTTCCCCTAAGTTTGTTAACCACGAGAGTAGCCAATGCCTCCCCTTCAACGCTCTCCGCAATTATAAGTAACGGCGCTCCCTGCTGAGAAATTTTCTCTAATAGAGGCAGAAGCGGCTTCATTGCCGAAAGCTTTCCATCATGTATCAAAATATACGCATCTTCCAACTCAACCGACATATCTTCCTGGTTCGTTATAAAATAAGGAGAAATATATCCACGATCAAACTGCATTCCTTCGACAACTTCAAGTTCTGTCTTTAAGCCTTTCCCTTCTTCAGCTGTAATAACTCCGTCTAATCCCGCTTTTTGCATAGCATCTGCAATTATCCCTCCTATTTCTCTATCATTGTTCGCTGAAATTGTAGCAACTTGCTCAATTTCTTCTTTTCCCTTAACGTCTTTAGAAAGTTTCTTAAGCTCTTCTACTACTTTATCGACTGCTAAGAGCATTCCTCTTTTTAAAGCCATAGGATTCGCTCCGGCTGCAACGTTCTTCATTCCCTCCAGAAGAATAGCTTCAGCGAGAACGGTTGCGGTTGTAGTACCGTCTCCAGCAACATCACTTGTTTTGGACGCAACTTCTTTGACCATCTGGGCGCCCATATTTTCAAAAGGATTTTCCAATTCGATTTCTTTAGCTACGGTAACCCCGTCTTTTGTAACAGTAGGTGCACCCCAACTTTTCTCCAGAGCAACATTTCTGCCCTTTGGACCGAGAGTTACCCTTACGGCTTTAGCAAGCTTGGTCACACCCGCTCTAAGAGCATTACTTGCTTCCTGGGAATATATAATTTCTTTTGCCGCCATTTTTTTCTTACCTCCTTTTATCCTATTTTAGCAAGAATATCATCTTCGCTTAATATCAGATACTCTTTTCCTTTATACTCTACTTCGGTTCCGCCGTATTTTCCAAAAAGAATTTTAT
>CAYRCN010000142.1:0-5067 GCA_964422805.1 uncultured bacterium
GTAAAGTTATGTAGCTCGATAACAGAGTTAAAAATAATAAACATCAGGAGGTTTATTAATGGATAGAAAGTCAGATATAGGTTTGATTGGATTAGCGGTAATGGGTGAAAATCTTGCTTTAAATATAGAAAGCAAAGGTTTTACGGTTTCAATTTATAACAGAACAATTTCAAAGGTTGATAATTTAATCGAAGGTAGAGCCAAAGGGAAAAACTTCATCGGGACTCATTCGATGGAAGAATTTGTCAATTCAATTAAACAACCCAGGAAAATCATACTAATGGTTAAAGCTGGTAAACCAGTAGACGCAGTAATTGATGAGATAATACCTCACCTGTCCAAAGGTGACATTCTAATAGACGGAGGAAACACTTATTTCAAAGATACCGAACGAAGGTTAAAGAAAGTCGAAGGAAAAGGACTTATGTATATAGGAACCGGTGTTAGCGGAGGTGAAGAGGGAGCTCTTAAAGGTCCTTCCATAATGCCTGGGGGACACAAAGAAGCTTATGAAGAATTGGCTCCTATATTAACAAAGATTGCGGCTCAGGTAAAAGGAGAACCATGCTGTGATTATATGGGTCCGGGAGGCGCAGGTCATTACGTCAAGATGGTTCATAATGGCATCGAATATTCCATTATGCAGACTATTGTAGAAGCGTATGATTTTATGAAAGATGTTTTAAATCTAGGCGCAAAAGAACAAGCAAGGCTTTTCTCAAAATGGAACGATGACGTCCTCGGCTCATATCTAATCGAAATTACCGGAAAAATCTTAGCTAAGGTAGACAAAGAAACAGGTAAAGCTATTGTTGATTTGATACTCGATGAAGCATCCCAAAAAGGAACAGGAAAGTGGACGTCTCAGAATGCAATGGATTTAGGTGTACCTATTCCATCCATCGATGCGGCTGTGCAGGCAAGGTTCATCTCTGCTTACAAATCCGAAAGGGTAAAAGCCTCTAAAATCCTTACCGGTCCCGAAATTGAATTTGCAGGTGAAAAGGACAAATTTGTCGAATTGGTACATGATGCGCTATATGTTTCAGAAATTCTCGCATATTCTCAGGGTCTTTCACTTTTAACCGAAGCTTCAAAGCACTACAAATTTAACTTGAACATCGGCAATATCGCGAAAATCTGGAGAGGAGGCTGTATTATTCGATCGAAGCTACTGGGAAGTATAACGGAAGCCTACGAGAACAATCCCGAACTCCCAAACTTACTCTTTGACGAACATTTCAGCGGCATTATTAATAGCAGACAGGACGCTCTTCGTAAAGTAGTACAGATGGCAAATAAATGCGGAATACCATTTATGGTAACAAGTACCTCTCTGGCGTATTATGACAGCTACAGAAAAGAACGCCTGCCTGCAAACCTTATACAGGGACAGAGAGACTATTTCGGAGCTCACACTTATAAAAGGATAGATAAAGAAGGAATCTTCCACACAGAATGGTAATAGGAAAAGGATTAGACAAAGGTTTTCTTTCTGACAAGGAAGTAATTAACCTTTCTACAAGAGCTCTATCGGATATCGACTGTAAAGATAAAAGAGTACTCGTAATAATCCCGGACCATACGCGCACAGCTCCGGTCAGTCTTTTTTTTAAGATAATATTCGATAATCTCGGAGAAAAAGTCAAAAAACTGGATTTTCTAATTGCTCTCGGCACACATCCTCCTATGAAAAAAGAACAAATTCTAAAACTCGTAGGGATTTCAGAGGAAGAAAAAGAAAAGAAATATAAATCTGTCGGTTTTTTTAATCACGAATGGGACAACCCGCAATCTCTCACGACAATCGGAACAATTCCCGAGGATAAGATTGAAGAAGTTTCGAACGGATTGTTAAAAGAAAGCGTCGAAGTACAGGTCAACAAAATGATTCTGGATTACGACTTTCTTATTATCACAGGACCAGTCTTTCCTCATGAGGTTGTTGGCTTTTCAGGAGGAAATAAATACTTTTTCCCGGGGATCGCGGGTCCGGAAGTATTACATTTCTTTCACTGGCTCGGTGCGCTTATAACAAATCCGGAAATTAACGGCACAAAAGACACTCCGGTCCGAGAAGTTATAGATATCGCTTCTTCATTTATAGAAACTCCTAAACTTTGTTTCAGTTTTGTAATAAAAGACAAAAAATTAAGCGGATTATTTATTGGAAAGCCCGAAGAAGCATGGTCGAAAGCAGCAGACCTGTCGGGCAAACTCAACATAATATATAAAGACAAATCATTTAAAAAAGTACTCGGCATCGCTCCAAAAATGTACGACGACCTGTGGACGGCGGGTAAAGTAATGTATAAGCTTGAGAATATCGTGGAAGACGGAGGAGAACTAATAATCTACGCTCCCCACATCACGGAAGTCTCTTATACACACGGCAAAATTATCGACAAAGTCGGATACCATGTAAGAGATTATTTTCTGGGGCAGCCGAACAAATTTTCCTGGGTTCCGGGAGGTATAAAAGCACATTCCACCCACGTAAAAGGAATTGGTACTTACGAAAACGGAATAGAAAAACCCAGGATAAACGTTTTTCTTGCAACAGAAATACCGGAAGAACGATGTAAGAGGATCAATCTGGGATATAAAGATTATAAATCGATTAATTTATCCGACTGGGAGAACAAAAAAACTGAAGGAATTCTTCTCATTCCTAACGCAGGAGAAACCCTCTATCGTTTAAAATAAAAAAAATGCGAGGTTGGAAGTGAGTGAAAATAAAAATGTAGTTGTAGCACAGTCCGGCGGACCTACTCCTGTTATCAATAATTCTCTTAGAGGCATCATAGAAACCTGCAAAAAAATGCCGGATAAATTCGGAAAAATCTATGCAGGATTTCACGGAATCGAAGGAGTATTAAAGGAAGAACTTCTGGATTTGAGTGCCCAGGAGCAAGAAGAAATAGACTTACTTAAAAATACCCCTGCAGCCGGTTCTATAGGAACCTGCCGGTATAAACTTAAAACCGGGCAGCAGGAAGATTTCGACCGTATCGTAGAAATCTTTAAAGCCCACGAAATCGGATACTTTTTCTACATAGGCGGCAACGATTCGATGGACACGGCTAATAAAGTAGGTATTCTGGCAAAAGAAAAAGGACTTGATTTAGTCGCGACCGGAATACCCAAAACGATCGATAACGACGTAGGTGATTCCGAATTTAAATTGATAGATCACACTCCGGGATACGGAAGTGTAGCAAGATACTGGGCTCTTTACACCCAAAATGCAAACGAGGAAAACATGGGTTCGAGTCCATCCGATCCTGTACTTGTAATACAGGCTATGGGCAGGAAAATCGGTTTCATACCCGCAGCAGCCCGTCTCGCGGATCCCGAGAGGACAATCCCCCTGCAGATATATATGGCAGAGAGCGGACTCAATCTCTCCGAACTCGCCGACAATGTCAACGACCAGTTAAAAAAAGATGGAAGAGTAATAGTTGTAGTAAGCGAAGGTTTCCCTGTCGGTAATCTAGGAGAAAAGAAAGATCTTTTCGGCCATACCGAGTATTCATCAAGCGAAATCACAGTCGGACAGATAGTCACTAATTTTCTCAACAAAGTGGGACTAACGGTAAACGGTCTTGCACGAGGACAGATCCCCGGAACCGACCAGAGAAACGCGATTGTTTACGCGTCCAATACTGACCTCGAAGAAGCATATAAAGTGGGCGAAAAAGCGGCTTTAATCTCCGCAGAAGGGCAGTCCGGTTACATGGCAACAATCTTAAGAAAAGAGAGCAGCAATTACGAAGTCTACTACGATAAAGTACCCTTAGAAAAAGTTGCCAACTCGGAAAGATCTTTCCCGGCAAACTGGATATCGGACAGCCGAATAGACGTAACTGATGATTTCATAGATTACGCACGCCCTCTAATCGGTACCGATTGGGCTAATATCCCGATAGAAAACGGAATTATGCGTTTCGCTAGATTTAAACCGATATTCGCGGATAAAAAACTTAAAGAATATATACCCCAGGCATATAGACAAAATTACCAACAATGTAAAAATTAAATATCAAAATGGAAAATGACATATCAAAGTTCAAAAATTAAAAAAGAAACAACGAATTACACGAATAGCACAAATGTTTTTTCGGGAAGGGAAGGGACAATTTTACATTTTTATTTGTCATTTTGCTTTTTAAATTTTGATATTTGATTTGCTATAAAAACGAAAATAAATAAGTTATATTTAAAAAACGAGTTTAGGAATAACACAACAATAAGGAGTATATATATGATTAGTGAATCTCAGAGAGCATTAATAGAATTTAAACCGAAAACTAAATTTTTTGTCGGAATAGATTCCGATGGTTGTGTTTTTGATACAATGGGAATAAAGCAGAGGGAATGTTTCGGCCCATGGCTTATCGGTTACTTCGGTCTTCAAGGGGTAGCACTTGCGGCAAGAGAGTGTAAAGAATTTGCGGATCTTTTTTCAAAAACGAGAGGAGCCAATAGACATATTACAGCTAAACGCATAATAAGCGAACTTCTGCCAGGCCATCCTATGGTTAAAACTAGAAAATTTAAAGTGCCTCAGTACCCGCATTACTTTAAGTGGGTAGATAATCCCGACAGCCTTTTAAGCAACGAAGGCCTAAAAATGGCGATAGACGCGGCAAGTAGCAACGAAGAGAAAAAAGAATTAGAACATGCTTTAGCGTGGAGCGAGAGGGTTAACTGGAGTATAAAGGAAATAGTAAAAAATATACCTCCCTTTCCGTTTGTTAGGGAGTCTCTCGAAAAGCTTTCCGGAAAAGTAGATATGATAGTGGTATCCTCCACACCAACCGAAGCCCTTCAGCGGGAATGGGAAGAACATGATATAGCAAGATACATGAGTGTTATTGCTGGACAGGAAATGGGTAAGAAGAAAGAGCACCTTCAAATGGCAGCAAGCGGCAAATACGAAGAAGGCCATATCTTAATGATAGGCGATGCACCCGGAGACATGAAAGCAGCCAAAGCCAACAATGCTCTATTCTACCCCATAATACCCGGTGAGGAAGAAAAAGCATGGGAAAGATTCTATAACGA
>CAYRCN010000143.1:0-5020 GCA_964422805.1 uncultured bacterium
CCTTTTTAATCCTGAATTAAAGACGGTTAATTTTATGGTTCCCGGTGTTACCGGGCTGGTACTGCTTATAATTACCATGGTGCTTGCATCGGCGATATTGGTAAAAGAAAAAGAAATTGGTACAATCGAACATATTTTTGTGACACCTCTTACATCTTCCGAGGTAATCCTGGGTAAGCTTCTGCCTTTTATGATGATAGGATTTTTTGACCTTTTTCTTGTAGTTGCGGCGGGTATTTTTATTTTTAAAACCCCTTTTAAAGGAAATTTTGCACTTCTTGTTTTCACTACATTTCCTTTTATATTAACAACTCTCTCTCTGGGGATTTTTGTATCGATAACTTCAAAAACCCAACAACAGGCGGTTATGACAGCGTTTATGATAATGCTTCCAAATCTTATACTTTCAGGTTTCATGTTTCCTATCGAAAATATGCCGTTATTAATTCAGAAACTGACTTATATCGTGCCTGTTAAATACTACCTTATTATTCTAAGAAGCATATTCTTAAAAGGAGCGGGATTGAAAATTCTTTGGAGGGAAACCCTCATTCTATTTGTTTTTGGTTTTGCATTTTTGTTTTTAAGTATATCTGCCTTTAAGAAAAAACTTACGTGATAAAGTTGGGATTTTGAAATTGATATTTAGTTAAAGTTCGTAGTCCCTAGTTCGTTGTTCGTAGTTAATTCTAATCTCTCGTCCTAAGGTTCAGACCCTCTAGCCGCTTGACCTTGACAATGTTATCGTTTACCTTATATTCTTTTTTAATGTGTTTTACTAAATATTTAAGTGAATGTTATCGAATTCTAAAGGAGTAATGCTTATGAAAAAAGTAAAATCAAAAGGTTTAAAATCAAAATTCAGGAAAACTGCGGGTATTCTAAAGGGAGACATTGATGCAGCAGCTTATAAAAAAATTTATTATTTGATAGTTACGCCTATTTTTTTTGTTTTCTTTTATTTATGGTTTTACTTTCGCGTGGATACAAAACTTATTTATCAATATCAAGAACCTATCTTCTTTTTTAACTCTAGATTCTTTCATGAGCATCTACTCTTTCCAGGCGGAGTAGCAGATTATATTGCTTCTTTTTTAGCACAGCTTTATTATTTTCCATGGGTCGGAGCGTTGATGATTACAATTTTTGCCGCTCTGACAGTCTTTTTTACGCGATGGCTGATTCAAAAAACCGGAGGAGAAATAAAGGTAGGCGTCATATCTTTTCTTCCTGCTCTGTTGCTCCTGGCATGTCATAGTAAATATGAATTTTTATTGAACTTTACCGTTGGATATATCCTGGCTTTACTATTTTCTTTTCTTTATATCAGTTTAGTTTCAGAGAATAAAGTAATGCGTTTTCTTATATATTTCCTGTCTTCGCTTCTGCTCTATTTTTTGATAGGGGGAGCGTTTTTCCTTTTTGTTCTTTTGTGTGGTCTTTTTGAGCTTTTGCGTACTCGCCGATACATATTGGGTTCACTAATAATCCTTTCTGGCGTTGGATTACCTTATCTTGCAGCATCTTTTATTTTCTTGGTTAGCATGCGAAAGGCATATGTTCATCTTTTACCATTTGATTATATTAATAAAAAAATCAATTTACTACATATTGCTTTATATGTGTTCTATCCACTTGTATTGATTGTTCAAGGTATAATTAATTTTAGGGATTCTAAGAAGGGAAAAGCTGTTAAGCGGAATGCCTTAACTTCTTTGATAGGTCGCGTAGGGTCTCGGGTGAACATGACACTTCAGGTTATCGTCATCTTCATTCTTCTGGTAGTAACAGCTTTTCTATCTTATGAGAAGGTACGAAAAGACCAGATAATGGTGGATTATTATGCTCGATTTCATGAGTGGCAGCAAGTATTAAAAACGGTAAAAGGTGCGTCCCAATTAGATTTGGAAATGATCTTTCAAGCAAATAGGGCATTATATCATTTGGGGCTTTTATCGTCAGATATGTTCGCCCTGCCGCAAATTTGGGGAATAAATGGTTTGCTCATACCACAAGATGTCCGGTTCAAATATCCCCTCCAAAGCAGCTATTTTTATTTTGATTTAGGACATATTAATGAAGCAGAACACTGGGCACATGAGTCTATGTCTATTCGCGGTGAAACCGGATGGACTCTTGAGCAATTGGCATTGGTTAATATAGTCAAAGGTGAATTTGATGTGGCTCATGTTTTTATCTCTAAGTTAAATCAGACATTGTTGTTCAGGAGAAATGCAAATCAATTGCGCCAATTATGGAAAGACAGTACCAGATTTTCAAGTGATTCGAGAATTCTTGCCATGCGTTCTCGGATGCCCAACCCGGAGCATGATTTTATCTATTATTCTGATTACTCAGATGTTGTTTTAGAACGCATTCTGAATAATAATCCCTCTAATAAAATGGCTTTTGAGTATTTAATGGCTTTATATCTGTTAAGTGATAATCTCGGTCAATTTGCCAGCGAAATATCACGCTTAAAAGATTTGGGCTATGATGAGATTCCGAGGCATTATCAAGAAGCCTTGTTGCTTTATATTGCTGTTTATGGAAATCGTAATCTTCCTTCACTTGAAGGATATAAAATTAGCGCTAAAACGATAACGAGATTTAAGAATTTCCAAGATATATTGAAAAAGTTCCGTGGTAATAAAAGTTTAGCCCGTAACGAACTTTATAAAAATCACGGGAACACATATTGGTTCTATTCACTTTATTATAAACCAAAGGAGCAATAGAATGAAAAGGCATAACTTAATTATATTTATTGGACTCCTTCTTATTATAGTCATCGGGGCTGTTCTGCTTTCTAAAGTCGTGTTTAATGTAGAAGATATAAATCAATATACGGAAATCGGGCGTTCTCCTAAAATAGATCCTGATTATGCAAATACTGTTATCCCACCAAATATCGCTCCTATGAATTTTATTATTAAAGAGCCAGGAACAAAATACTACGTGCAGATTTCGTCTTGTAATGGGAATGAAATAAGAATTTCCGGTAATAATGGTAAGATAATCATTCCAGAAAGAAAATGGAAGAAATTATTAAACGCTAATCGAGGCGAGGCAATAAATTATGTAGTTTATATAAAGAATAAGGAGAAATGGTACCGCTATCAAACATTTTCTAATCGAATTGCTAAGGAAGATATCGATAGTTATCTGGTCTACCGGTTGATTGATCCCATGTTCGTACAATCGAAAATTATGGGGATATATCAACGTAATGTTACAAATTTTCATGAAGAAGCGGTCTTACATACGCGCGCAATGAATGCATGCTACAATTGCCATTCTTTTTGTAATAAAAAGCCGGATAATATGATGATGCATATTCGTGGTGGCAAGGGAGCTGGTACTTTCATAATTCAAAATGGCAATATTAAAAAAATCAACACGACTACAGAGTTTAATAAATATCCGGGTGCCTATCGGTCGTGGCACCCAAGTGGAAAAATTATTGCTTTTTCGGTGAATATTGTCAGACAGTTTTTTCATGCTGTAGGATATACACAGGAAGGGTATGATAAAATGTCTGATTTAATTTTATACAAAATCGACTCCAATATGGTGACGACCTGTCCTGACATTGCCAGTCCACGATTTATGGAAACATATCCGGAATGGTCACCGGATGGACATTATCTCTATTATTGTCGTGCAAAGCAGCCAGATTCCAGTTCATCATTTGAAGAAATGTATAGTAAAATTATGTACGATCTGATGCGTATACCATATGACATGGAAACCGATACCTGGGGTAAACCAGAAGTTGTTTTATCTCACAAAAAAACAGGTCTAAGTGTTACTCAACCGCGCATATCCCCTGATGGTAAATATTTGGCCTGTGCTATGACCAAATGGGGGACTTTTACTATTCATAGACCTGGAGGAGATATTTATCTGTTGAATCTCCAGACCGGAGAATTATATGAAGCGGATGTAAATAGCGATCGCCCTGAAAGTTATAATTCTTGGTCTAGTAACAGTCGATGGCTGGTATTCTCCAGTAAGATGCGGGATGATGTTATAACGCGGGCGTATTTTACTTATATTGATGAGAATGGAAAAGCCCATAAACCATTTATTTTACCGCAGGAAGATCCAACTTTTTACGATACATTTATTATTACCTATAATGTGCCCGAACTTGTCGATGGTCCAATTCCAGTCAGAGGGCAAGAAATTATAAAAACAGCTTTAGCCGAGGGAAACACCCAGAAAGCTATTCTTGACCCAAAAATTGATCTGGATGCTGTGACAAGCGCCACTATGAAGGACGAGGAAGGCGGTAACTACTTCCATCAATAACAATCTATTAAAATGAAAAGTTGTTAATGGATATCTTTAAAAAAATTCAATCGAAAGAACTCGGATCGGCTTTAACAAGTTTCTTATTTTTTATATTGTTTTATTTATATCTATGGCTTTATCTGGATATCCATCTTATTTATCATGGGGGAGGGGAAATTCGCTACTTCCCTGTTTTTTATAAGGATTGGTTTTTTTTCAAGGAATATCTATCTTATCCTGGTGGACTCGTCGAATATGTGTCCATTTTCATATCTCAATTTTTCTATTTTTCCTGGGCTGGTGCACTCACAATAACATTACAAGCCTTGGTGATATGCGCTTTCATTAATAGCTTTCTTAAAAGTGTTAATGCTCCGCAGCTAAAATGGCTTCGTTTTGTTCCCCCAATCTTTTTTCTTATTCTCTACTCTCAATACACGTTTTACTTCATCACTACGATGACTTTGACAGTTGCACTTTGTTTTGTATGGTTATACATAAAATTTAATTTTAAAAAACAATCACTCAGACTGATTGCTTTTTTTATTCTATCGGCAGTTCTATATGCATTGGCTGGAGGAGCATACATTATATTTGCACTACTCTGCGGTATGTACGAATTACTATCAAAACGGCAGTGGCAAACAAGCCTGGTATTTTTATTATCAACTTTAATTATTCCTTATTTTGAAGGTGTTTTTATTTACGGATTCAGCAGTGTTGA
>CAYRCN010000144.1:0-5007 GCA_964422805.1 uncultured bacterium
CATCAGAAATTGTTGAGGAATTCGGAGCTGATATTTTACGCTTGTGGATTTCTTCAGTTAACTGGTCTGTTGACGTTAAATATGGAAGAGAAATAATGGAGAGATTGGTGGATGCTTACCGAAAGATAAGAAATAGCTTCAAGTTTATGCTGGGGAACTTAGGCGATTTCACGGAAGAAGACCGGTTGGCTTTAGATGAGTTATTACCTGTCGACCGTTTTATCCTTGTAAAACTTAATAGGTTAATTAAAGAAGTGGATGAAGATTATAATTCACTTTATTACCATAAGGTATACAGGAAGGTTTATGATTTTATCGTGAGTACTCTTTCTTCTTTTTACCTCGATATAATTAAGGATCGCTTGTATGTAGAATCTAAGGGAGGGCAGAAGAGGAAAAGTGCACAGACTGTGTTGTTCGAGTTGACAAAAAAACTTGCTATAATACTTTCTCCGGTTTTGTCCTTTACGACCGAAGAAGTTTGGCAGGAGCTATTAGGCGGAGATTCTATTTTCCTTTCCGATTTTTCCGAATCCAAAGAGGAAACAGAAGATGATAAAAAATTAGTTCAAAAATTCGAGAAAATCCTTGAAGTTAGGGAAGAATTTCATAAGGTATTAGAGCAGGCTCAGGAGGATGGTTTTATAGGAAATTCTCTTGAGGCAAAAGTGCTTATTAAAAGCGATTCGAAGGAGTTGAAAGAATTAGAGGCATATTTGGAGGAGATTTTTATCGTATCTGAGGTAAATTTTGTCTCTAAGATCAATTCGAAGTATTCGTTTGATGGTAAGCTGGGTTCGTACGGAGTTGAAAAAGCGGAAGGGGGGAAATGTTCACGGTGTTGGATGTTTTCCGCGGACGTTGGTAAAGATAGTGAATACGAAACCCTTTGTGAAAGATGTATTGGAGTTATAAAAGGAGGAAATTTTGAGCTGGAAGGTTGATTATGATTATTTTGAAAGAAAATTGAAAAAAGAAAGAGAAGAAGTTCTTCAAGAAATAAAAGATTTGGAGCCTAAAGTGGAAGGCAATCCGTTAGAAGACGGAGAAGAAAATACTCCTTTTCCTACTCATATAGCGGATATAGCTGATATTGAGAGTAGAATAGATAGGGATTCTTATATAATGAATCAACTTACACAGAAATTGAAAGATATTGACGCTGCATTGCAGAAGATAATAGATAAACAATATGGAATTTGCGAGGACTGTAATGTTCAGATCAAAAAAGATAGGCTGAAGGTGATTCCATATGCAAGATGCTGCAAGTCATGCGCGGAGAAGAGGGAGAGGACTCCTTGGACGAGAGAAAAATTGTAAATATTAAACAAAGATTATTTTTTCTCCCTATTTCTCTTTTTGTTCTTTTTCTGGATCAGATTACCAAGAAATGGATTATGGATACCATGTTATACGGAGATTCGAAAAGTATAATAGGGAATGTAATAAGGTTTACATTTGTAAGAAATCCAAATTCGGTTTTTGGTCTTAGATTTGGAGGACCTTTTATTTCTACTGCACTTACTGTAATTGCATTTGTATTTGTTCTTTTTCTCTTTTTTAGAAGCAATAACAGGTTTTCCCTGGTAAGTTTGTCTCTTATAATCGGCGGCGCATTAGGTAATCTTACGGATAGGATACGCTATATGGAGGTTGTTGATTTTATTGATGTAGGTGTAACAAGATGGCGCTGGCCGACTTTTAATGTAGCGGATTCTTTTGTGACTATCGGACTAATTTTAATTGTTATTTATTTTCTTTTTATAGATACTTCGCATAAAGAGACGAAGTCTACTGAAATGTAAAGATCAAATATTAAAATGGAAAAATATGGCGAAGAATTTAGAAGCCAGAAGTCAGAATCCAGAGTCCCATCCCAACTCCCAAAAAAAATATTGAACCACAAAGTACACAAAGACTTTCTTCTTGTTTTTTTACTAAATCCTAAATCCAAAATCCTAAATCCTAATTTGCCATTTTGACTATGGGTCTTTTAGCCTATCAGCTCTTATACTTACAGCTTCCATTAATTGTTTTTCCCTTTCCTAAAAAAGATTTCAGTCAGTTAGCCTGGAGTGATATTTCTCCTTCCATTGGATTATATTCATACCATGATAGCGTATTAATGCAGTTCGAAACGCAAAAGTACCTCAACCGTTCGATACTCGGGGAAGAAGATTTTTTCATGATTTCAGGACGGGAAAGATATGATAGTATTCCATATTCGTATCTCAGAGTGGTGAGCGGAGATTATAAGTTTATTCATTTACATTTCGACAGAAAATTCGATCATGGAGCATGTTCGGGAGGATTATTCGGTTTGACAGAAGCCGGGAGGCTTAATGGGTATGGTTCTTTTTCTTTACCTTTTATTTTTAACGGCAGTATCTCTACTTCAATATATAAAGATATAGTGAATTTTTCCTTAAATTGCGACCATCTTTATTTTGAAACCACTAAAGACAAATGGTACGGCTATTTGAAATTCGGAGACATTCGTGCGGGTGTAACTCATGATGATAGAGAATTTATTTCTTATCTGTTTCGACCGAGAGACCCGATTTTCCTCGTTATGGCAAATTTCGTAGGTAAGGGTTTATTCGGGGAGGGCGATTTTGAAATGGAAGATTTTTATATAGCTCCCATTTACGTTTTATCTCTCGATAATTCGATCTACTGTGTCATTTCGGAACATCCGGCAGTAGGTTTAAAATCTAAATACGGTGATTTAGAAGTTGGGAAGGATGATTGTTTAATGACTGTAAACAGTGATTTCTTGAAAGCCTTTGTAGGTTATTCTTTTGAAAATTCTTCATTTTTGGGAGCCGTGGAAGGGGGAATAGGATATTCTTTTTATGGAAAAAAGATTACTCCCGGGATTGCTGCTACTATACACGATAATGAGGAGTTTGATTTAGAGTTGAGTTTGAAAATCCTTGAGGTAAAGTTTTTCTGGGATATGACCGGAATTACATTTGACGGAGATTGGGATAGGCAATTCTGGGGCATGGACATGTTCTTCTCGTTTTGATCGAGATTGAATTGAACCACAAAGCCCACAAAGAGCACAAAGCCCCACACACAACCCATTTTAATTGGAGTTATAAAAGCCCTCATCCACCTCCCCAAAAAAATATTGAACCACGAAGACCACAAAGGACACAAAGCCCACCCGCACCCAGTTTTTGATGTTTGTTTAAAACTTAACCCACACCACCAAATTTGAATTATAGAGGACATAAAGGCACTAAGAAGATAGGAAATATTAAATTATGACAGATGAAGAAAAATATAATCTGGAACTATATCGGGATAAAGCGCATGAACTCATTAGTAGTAAATTTCTCAAAGATGAGAATTTTATTAAATTTCTTAATGGAGAGAAACCCAATGAAGAACAGATTATATTTTTATTGAATAAATACCGGTTTTTTTATTTACAGAAGGAGCCTACTAACTTCTATAAAATATGTGATATTTTATGTAAGAATGCAAAAAATGAAAAGCATATAGAATCTATTCAAAATATCAGGGAAACTTACAAAAAGATTCTTAAAGGAGGTATTGGTTTTGTTTTTTCTGACAAGCTAAAAGCAGAACAACCACCGGAGGATAATATTGATTTATGGTTTAACGCATTTTATTTTCATTCAGATAGAGAGAAGAAAAAGCGGTTGGAACAGTTACAAAACAAGTATGGATATATACAAAAATTTGTATTTATTAGGGAAATTTGGAGTTTGGTATTATTGATACAACAGTTGAATAAAATAGTTAACGAAGTCATAAATAAAAGCGATTGAGAGTTTCAGAAAAAATAAACATATAAAGAACTCTGTGTTCTCTGTGCACTTTGTGTGAGATATTATTTTTTTTGTGTTGTGGGGTGGGTTTAAGGAACATAATTAAAAAGGTGGGTGTGTGGAGTGGTTTCGTGTCTTAGTGCCTTCGTGGCTCAAATTTGGTGGTGGGGGTTGGGTTTTTTTGACTAATGACTGGTGACTAGTGACTAATGACTATTTTACAGTATCAGCATTGCGTCGCCGTAGGAATAGAATCTGTATTTTTCCTTGATCGCTTCCCGGTAACTATTTAAAATCATTTCTTTCGATGCGAAAGCCGAAACGAGCATGATTAAAGTCGAGCCCGGAAGATGAAAATTGGTCAGTAGGTGATCTACGATTTTAAACTCATACGGCGGATATATAAAGAGTTTGGTCCTCCCTTCTTTTTCGGTTAACTCTCCTTTTTTTGTTGCTGCCGATTCGAGCACTCTCGCGGTTGTGGTTCCCACCGCAAAAACTTTTCCGCCGGTTTTCTTTGTCTTGTTTATAATGGAAGCTGTTTCTTTATTTATTGTAAAGAATTCGCTTTCCATTTTGTGCTCTTCTATTTTTTCCGTACGAACAGGACGAAATGTACCCGGACCGACATGGAGAGTAATTTCCGCAATATTACCGCATTTTCGCTCTAAACTTTTTAGAATTTTTTTGTTGAAGTGTAAACCCGCAGTAGGAGCGGCAATAGAGCCGTCTTTTTTTGCGTAAATTGTCTGGTAGCCTTTTATATCGATATCTTCAGCGGGACGTGTTATGTAAGGCGGAAGAGGCGTTTCCCCGTAATTGAGGAGGTTTCCGTTTATTCCTTCGAATCTTAAGATTCTTTCTCCGGTATTAGAATCGATATTTTCTACCGTGCATTTGACTTTATCGTCTAAGGCAATCACATCTGAAATTCCGGCTCTTTTTCCGGGAAAAACCATTGCTTTCCATAAATCATCGGATTTTTTCTCGACGAGTAAAATTTCGACTTTGGCACCCGTGGAGGCTTTAAAAGCGTTGATTCTTGCAGGAATGACTTTTGAATTATTTAACACAATACAGTCTTCAGGTTTTACATAATCAAGTATATAGAGAAAACTCCTGTGCTCGATTTTGCCCGAGTCTCTTCTGAGTACCATAAGTCGAGATTTGCCCTTTTCTCGCGGATACTGAGCTATAAGTTCAC
>CAYRCN010000145.1:0-5000 GCA_964422805.1 uncultured bacterium
CCGGTTCTTGCTGTTGCAGGTTTTTCTGCCTCTTCTGTTGCTCATTTGGATTCTTTGCCGTTTGAATTCACCGTTTTAGAAACCGTTCTGGGAGGCGAAACGGAGGATGTTACGAAGTTGGTACCCGGTGGGGTTTGCGGTGTAACTCTTGTTTCGGGAGATGGTAATATTTCCGCTATGGGTACAATAACCGAAGTGATCGGCGACACAATATTTGCTTTCGGGCACTCCGCTTATGCTACAGGTGCCTCGGTTTTGCCTCTTTGTGGAGGAAGCGTTTTAACATATTTTCCTTCTCTTTTTCGCTCATTTAATCTTGCTTCTCCGGGAGGAATAATTGGGAAAGTTGTCTTTGATGGGAGCGCGGGGATAAGAGCTGTAATTGGTGATAAACCACCGATGGTTGATTGCAGGATTAAGATTGGGGATGTTGTAAAAAGATACAAGGTAGCTACTGAAGAGAGTATTTTTACCGCTATTCCGCCTTTTCTTGTGTTTTCGAACTGGGTTGAAGAGATGGGACAGTATAAAAGTGTTACCGTGAAAGGTAAAATTAATATATGGACCAGTGAAGGAAATATTTTGATTCCGCTTGCTTTGAGCGGCGTGGAGGTTCAGAGAGATTTATATCAGTGGATAAAGGAGCCTCTAACGATAATACAGGAAAACGAATTTCAGGGAGTAAAGGTTGATTCCGTCTCTGTTGATTTGTCAAGTGAGCCGGAAAGAAAAGAATATTTTATTAAGAATCTGATTGTTGAGAAGGAAAGATTTGAGACGAATGAGAAAATTAGTATTAATGTAATATTGAGTAGATACCGAAAGAGTGACACAAGTGTTACATTTAATTTTAAGGCACCGCAGAATCCATGTGATTTACTCTTTCGGGTTTCAGGGGCGAGCGAGTATATAGGTTATGAACTTGGTCGGGCGCCGCTTAATTTCCAATTCGATTATTTCGATGAATGGAGGGCTTTTTTAAACTCCATGCCGCCCCCGGATGAGCTTATCTTTTCGGTTTACAAAAAGGAGTCTTCATTAATTACGGATGCTGGGGAGATAAAGAATCCTCCTCCCAGTCTAAGAATGGTTGTCGGAAAGGGAGAAAGGAAAATATATAGTGATTCCTATCCTCTTTTTGAGGAGAAAATAAAATTTGATGGACCTCTTAGCGGCGAGAGCTCTTCGGTTTTGGAGGTAAGGAGGTAGAATGCTGTTATTCGTGATTTCGTTTGCTTATTTATGGATTTATGAAGGGGATTCCCTTTTTAAAGGTATTCCCGAGGGAACTGTAATCACGAGGGATTCCGTTTTCTTAGGAAATGAGATAGAAGATTTTTCGTGGGAGAGTAGTGGTTTTGTTTCCGATATCGTTAGAATAGATAAGGATGTTTATTTTGGTATATCCGATGTTGGCATAATTGCAAGAATACGAGATAACGGAAAGGTTGATACCATTCTGACTCGTGAAGGAAATCTGATTTCTTTAGGTAAAAAGGGAACTCTTCTCGCGGCGGGTTTGTCTCCGGAAGGGGAACTTTTCTTTATAAAAGGTTCAAAAATTATAGATTCTTTGTCTGTTCCTGCAGATAATATTTTTTGTATGTTTGAATTTGGCGATAATTTTTTAATCGGTACAGGTCCGGAAGGTAAAGTCTATAAACTTGTTAATGACAAAGAATTTGAAGAATACTTTAAGACACAATCGGCTTCCGTTACACAATGGGTTGTAAAAGACAGGAATCTATTTTTAGGAACGAGTAATCCGGGTCTTGTATATAAGATAGATGCCAAAAATGAGGGGAAAATTTATTATGATCCCGGTTTCGAGGAGATAAACGGGCTCGGCTTCCTCGGAGATACTTTATGCGTTTCGGGATTACTCCCCGGGCAGGATGGATCCGTTGGGGGGATTAAGTTTTATCTTGGAAGTAAGGAATATGACGCTTATACGGGTACTCCTATATTGTGCGGAGAGGAGGTGGCGGGTAAGTTTTATGCAGGAGAATCTGAAGATGGTCAAATAGGGGAATTTCACCGAAGTGATTTTAGGGTTGTCGCAGATTTAGATGAATCAAGGGTAACTGCCTTGGATAATATTAATGGTGATATTTGGATTGGTACTGGTTACCCGGCTAAGATTTATAAGTTTTCAAGGAGAAAATTAAAAGAGGGAGAATATACTTCTTCCGTATTTAAGGGTGGGGTTTCTGTTATATGGGGTAATCTTGAATATGAAGGTAAGGGAGATATAAAATTTTTCATTAGGGGAGGAAAGAAACAAGAGGTAGATTCTTCGTGGAGCAAATGGAGAAGCATCGGGAGACGTATTGAATTAGAAGAACCATTTATGCAGTGGAAGTCAGTTTTAAGAGGTGATAAAACTTATTTGAAGGGAGTCAGTGTTTCCTATGGGGAGAAAAATTCTCCTCCCGAAATAGAAAAGCTAGAGGTTTTACCTCCCAAGATAGGTGCCGGAAAGATGAACGAAGGTGCTTCCATGATGGGGGTTATCCCGCCAGAGGAAAAAGGCCGGCTTAATAGAATGGGATTTCACATTCCGGAAGATGCCTATATTGTCGGAGAAGGAGTTCGCTGCGTATATTGGGAGGCGAATGATCCCGATAATGATCGATTGGTGTTCGATGTTTTTGTTTCCCGGGATGCGAAAAGTTGGGATAAGATGACGGAAGGTTTATTTGATAACAATTATTTCCTTAATACTTCTGCTTACCCCGATGGAACTTATTATGTGAGGATAGTTGCAAGTGATGAAATGGACCGGTCTGATCCTCTTGTATCGGAGAAGAAGACTTCTTTTTTAGTCGATTATACCCCTCCGGTTTTTGTGGGAATAGAAAAAAAATTCATCGGGGACAGTGTGCTTGTATCGGGTACTGTAAAGGATGAGCTCTCATCCGTTATTAGTGTTTTGTATAGTACTGCGGAGATGCAGAAGTTGCATTGGAAAAGAGCACGGGCTGCCGATGAGCTGTTCGATGAAAAAGAAGAAAAATTTTACTTTAAGGTTGATAGAAAAGAGAAATACAGTGCTATAAGAGTTGTTGACAGGAGTAACAACAGCAAGGTTGAGAGAATCGAATTTTAGAAAATCGGATATCAAAAAGGTTTAAAAAAAGATTTGAACCACAAAGCTCACAAAGGGCACAAAGATTTTATTTTTTATTTTAAAGAAACATGTAAATCATGTTAATTCTGTCTAGATTTTTCGGTGGTTGAGTTGGGTTTAAAAAACACAATTAAAAATGGGATTTGGGTGTGGCTTTGAGTGCTTTGTGGTCTTTGTGGTTAATATTATACGTTAGCGGTTTTATCGCGCTGTGCACTCTGTGGTAAGAATCATGGGGAAATTTCTTTTTAAATACAGGTCATTTTTACCCATACCGTATTTTTTGTTTTTGTTAATTGTTGTAGAATTCAACTGTCTTAGTTTCTTTATAGGCAGCTTTATAGTACTTTTAGGGCTTCTAATACGTTTTTTTTCACAGGGATTCGCGGGAGATTGGATGAGAGGCAGTGAAGTGACTGCTTCCTATATACTTGATGAAGGGACCTATAGTATTATGCGCCATCCTTTATATCTGGGGAATTTTTTTATCGGATTCGGTTTTACTTTAGCCTCAAATTTTTATCCGACTTTAGTTTTGCCATTTTATTCGCTTGTTTTCTTTGTATATTATTATTTAATAGTTCGCGAAGAAGAAAGTTATCTTGAGCAGAAATTCGGAGAAAGGTTTATTCGGTATCGTAAAAAGACTCCCGCAATATGGCCGAATTTTCGCAAGTGGAAGTCTGGTCAATTTTTGGGGAGAAATGCCCTGCGGATGGAATTTAGTACTTACTTAACCGTTGGTTTTATTTTTCTTTTATTTTTGATAAAAGTTTTTCTTTTTAAGTAATATTGAACCACAAAGTCCACAAAGGACACAAAGCCCCCTCACACCCCATTTATTATTTTGATTAAAGACAGAGCTACGAAGGCACTAGGATAATAGGACGCAGATAAACGCAGATTAGAAAGGATTTTTATTTATGGTTTAAAACTCAACCCGCAACCCAAATTAATCTTATACAGAGCCACGAAGGCACAGATATTCTCCGTTGGTTTTTTGCTAAGAGCTAAAAGCCAAAGGCCGAAAGCTTATTTTTGTAACAGTAAATGTTGACAACAATGTGATTTTTATTTATAATACTGATATATGACGCAGATCTGTCGCAGCAAAATAATTCTAATTTTTTAAACAAAAGGGAGGATATCCGATAATGTATAATAAAACTTTTATGCATAACATTACCGTTTCCAGGCATTTCCCGTATTTTTACATTGTATTAACTGCTTTGGCTATATTGCTCTTCACTTTCTTTTTTGCCGCGTGTGGCGACTCCTATTTGAAAGACATTTCTAACCCTGATAAAGTGTGGGTCGGGACCTGGAGCACGGCACCACAGCTCGTCGAACCACACAATAACCCGCCGGCGCCGGGATTGAGCAACAACACACTTCGTCAGGTAGTTCGCGTTTCGCTTGGTGGAGATAGCCTTAGGTTGCGGTTTTCCAACGAATTCAGTAAAGGTCCAGTAACATTGAAAACTGTTCGGATTGCCCTCTCTCTGGGGGGTGGTGCGATTGACACAACCACTGATAAGGAATTAAAATTCAACGGAAAACCGGAAGTCACTATTGAGCCTGGTACTGCAATTACGTCGGATCCTTTTCATTTCGAAGTGAAACCGCGATCCGATTTGGCAATCACGATTTACTTCGGCGATACATCGCCAGACGTGACCGGTCATCCGGGTTCAAGAACCACTTCATACCTTCTTACCGGTAACGAGGTTTCCTCAGAGGATTTCTCTGGTGCTGTTATGACAGATCACTGGTACATAATCAATAGTATCGATGCAGTGGCGATGGAATCTGCAGCAGCTGTTGCTATACTGGGTAACTCTATCACTGATGGAAGAGGTTCCGGTACAAA
>CAYRCN010000146.1:0-4984 GCA_964422805.1 uncultured bacterium
CCGATCTTTTCGATACCTCAGATGCTGCTTGTTATAGGGTTGAAATCGAAGTAGTCCCTTTTTCCGGTGCAATACCAGAGCCTGGAGAGATAGGGAATATGAGCGGTTCGATTAATGGATTTCTAACAGCAAGGAGTGACTTTGGTGAGAATGTACATTTTTGGGTCGGAGAGCCGACTCATATACGATCAGAAGAGCCCTCCTATAATTTAAAAAGACCTACAGGTAGAGACTTCACAGATGCCTACTTTAAGGCTTTGGGCTTTTGACTGTCTACCAGGGATTCAAAAAATCTATTTAACAACCACAGATTACACAAGATTTCTTGTTTTTTTTATTGCCGTCAGCAGTCAGCTGACAGCCGTCAGCTTTTTCTCTTTCAACCATCCGACTAACCCACAATCCAACAATTGTTTCTTTTCCCAATGTTCGACTTAACAACTCAACAACTAAACCACTCAACTTGTACGAAATCCCCAACGCTTGACTTATTAGTCTGTCTTTTTTTTCCTTTTCCTTGAACCCTCGAACCCTTGACAACTTAGTATCACCTTTTTAGTATATACTATGATTATATGTTCTTATTTGACTGTTCGACGTTTTGACTGTTGGGGTATAGATGAAAAAGGGTTTTTGAAATTTGAGGAAGAAACCCTGAATCCTTTACTTTTAATTTTTGCTATGATAGAGATTTTATGAAACAAATTAACGAAGCCAGTGAAAATATCGGGATGTATAAACCATATTAGACATAAATATAATAGTTTAAATCAATTCCAAAAGGAGGAGTATATGAGACTTATTTGCGGTGTAACACACAGTGCGGTTTTGGCAATAGTTCTTCTTCTCACTAATTGCGTTCATCCACAAGTTATAGACCCATTTAGTACTGGTTTTGCCGAAAACGAATATTTAGTCATCAGAATAAAAGATACTGACCAATTAGGTCAGTTATATTATGCCTTGCCGGAAGTTGATGATAAAGGAAACCCACTTGCCTTGCGCTGGCATAGCAGCATAAAGTTACTATTCCCAACATCCGATACGGTAAACAAAGTAAAAAAAACTAAGCAGGAACAAGTCAGATATGCTTTCGAAAAAGTAAGTAGTAGCGGTAAATTTACTGCAGCGTCGATTTTGGAACTAAGTGCAAATTCTGATGCTGCATACAAATACGAGTCGAGATCTCAAGGGGCTGCTCGCATCGATATGACAACACTTCAATTTGCCACACCAGCTGCGGATTTTATACGAGCTAAACTTTCGGAAAACCCAGAATGCCGGTTTGCTTATATGTCTGCCATATATGAAGGAACGGCATTCGTGGAAGTACTATCTAATATAAAGAGTGCAGGTGGGGGAAATTACGCAGCTTTCCAAGTAGGTGGTGACTATTACGTATCGAAAAATAGAAATATAGTAATAAGTGGTCCAATTATTTTTCAACTAACACCCTTGGAGCCTAGCGAGGTTTACGTTGAATCTCCAATTGCTCCATCTGTGATTCAAGGTGGGTTTGAACCTTTACCGGAACGACTACTTCTGAAGATTAAGGAGGGTCTTCCTGAAAAAATGCAAGGAATGCTTGAATAGCTGATGCCTAACCTGGGACTCATAAGGGTGACGGCATAAAGGTGCTGCACCCTTTAGCGTTCTCGTTATACGCTAAAATTTAAAATGGAAATATTCCATGGGATTATAATAAACGTAGCGAATAAAAGGACATGCCTTTATGATACGTACACTAAATTAATACTATGATTATACGTTCCTATTTAACTGTTCAACGATTTGACTGTTTGAATATATATGAAGAAGGTTTGTTGGGGTTTAAAAAGCAATCCCTGACCCCTCTATTTTACGAGACGGACATGCGAATCCTCTTTTTATGTTTGATGTCCGCCTACCGTCGGCACAGACCGAACAGCCGACCCGTGTTTCATGGCTGATTACGTTCATAAGCTAAGGGCGGTGATCGTGATGGTGATCGGTCTGTATGTCTATCTCGTCGTAGCTACGCCGCCGCTGCCAGAAGAACTCATTGTGCTGATGGGTATTGTTATTCTCGGAGGAATAGTCAAGTGGTTATCCGTAGAGTTCGAGTATCGAGCCACAAGGTCACAGGCTGCTACAAGTCAAGGCAGAGGGGGAGTGGATGGTTTTTACTATGTCATTACATTGATAGCCGCCATTCTGGCTATCGTGACATTCATGAAACAATGCTAGTGATTCCATCGTCAACACGCGGAGATATCGAAACAGAAGTAATAACTCTTGACAAGTTAATTAATTGAACCACAAGGATCTTCAATTGTTAGTCTGTTGGTCAGCAATTTTAGGGTATAGGATTTGGGGGTTAGGGGTTAGTAAAAAACCACCAACCCACTAACACACTAACGAAAATTAAGCCTGATGACTCGGAGTGATTCGCACTGCGGTACTTGACTAATCCTAAGATCAACTTAAATTTTTCTATCATTAAAGTAATCAAAAGGGGAGGATTTTTATGTTTATTATATATTTGCTAATGTTACTAACTTCTACCCAGGAAACGGGGAAAGTGATAGGTAGAATTATACGAGAAGAAGGAAAAGCCGCTACAGGTGCAGCTATTTCAATTATTAATACAGATATTATTACTTCAGTTGACTCGACAGGATATTTTGAACTGGAAGTTCCCGCAGGGAAACATATTTTGCTTAGACGTATGATGGGGTATAGTTCTACTGCAATATTTATAGAGGTTAAAGCTGGCAGTGTTTTAGACTTAGGTACACTTACATTTGGGTTAGGGTATTACTATAATGCTGAGTCCCACGATAAGAAAGCAGGAACACCGGATCTTAAAGCTAATGCTTCTGAGCTAGTAAGTACTACTGTAACTCCCCATCTTGAGCAGGAAATAGAAGAGGGTAAAAATGTTCTCTGGTGCACTACCTATCAATTAGCATGGAATGAACTCTGCGATTTGGTAGGAGGTCCGGTAAAAGTTAAATCTCCTTCTAAAATGGTCGATATTTTAAATAAAAGAAAAACAACTAAAAAAGACCTCGATGAAAAAGATTATGTTGCTATGGCTGGAAAAGGAGATGCCTGCATAGATGAAATTCGTTATGAGTTGAAAAGAAAATTTGAGGGGCAGGCAAGCCCTGAGCTGTTAGAAAAACACACACAAATTTATAGAAACTGGATTACATACGCATATCTTTTTAAACATCTACCTTTTGAGCATGTATTTATCCGGTACTATAATAAACTTGATTTCCAGGGAAAGCTTGTGGATTATTTTGGCGTCCCCGGATATCGTGGGACTGAGCGTTTAGAAAAGGTTGCAGAACAAGTTATTGTATTGGATTATAAAAATGACGATGATTTTATTATTGAACTTAAAACGACATCAAAAGATGATAGACTTATTCTCGCAAAAATCTCTCCAAAGGAAACATTAGAGGAAACCGTGAAGAGTGTCGAATATCGTATTAAAAAAGTAAAACCCTCAAAAACCCTTCAATACGAAACTGTTCGGATACCTGTTTTTGATTTTGACATTCTGCGCAAATATAATGAACTATTAGGTGATACAATCAAGGCAAAAGATAAATTTATCGATGGAACTACGATCGATGTTGCCGCGCAGTCAATACGCTTCAGGTTAGATGAAACGGGCGCATTGTTAAAATCAGGAGCTGCTATAGTAACGAGTGATGGAACTATCCCCAAACGTAGAAACTTCATATTCGACAAACCTTTCTTAATTTTACTTAAACAAAAAGAAGCCAAGAATCCATATTTTGACCTCTGGGTCGGGAACTCGGAACTTCTCGTTTCTACGAAAAAGGACTAAAACCCAATATCTCACACAGAGGCGTAGAGAACGCAGAGTTTTTTTCCTTTTTACCAATTATCTAATCACCTAATCAACCAATCAACTAATTTAATGTACGTAGTCTCCAATGCTTGACTTATTAGTCTGTCTTTTTTTTCCTTTTCCTTGAACCCTCGAACCCTTGACAACTTAGTATCACCTTTTTAGTATATACTATGATTATATGTTCCTATTTAACTGTTCGACGATTTGACGACTCAACTGATACGAAAAATCACCTATGGCAGACGTCTTATTCTAACACTTTTCCCCTGAACTACTACAAAGCTGTTTTTTAATTTATCCTGCTCCTTTTTTATTAAGTTGACAATTGTTTTGCCAATTTCTTTCCTCTCTTTGGGGAAAAAGCGAATCAATATAACACCTGTGGCAGGAAGCCCCTGAGTAAATACAAGATGTCCGAAATCCTTGTCTTCAGTCATAAGGATTCTTTCTTCTTTTCTTGCTAAACTGATTACAAATTCATCGGCTGCACCAGAATGAGATTCCACTATTGAAGATACATCATAACCTTCTTTACGTAAAAAACGGACAATATTGAAATCGCAACTTTCGTCAGCAAGAAAGCGCATCAAGTTTACATTTTGATTGTTTCTTCGAGAGAAAGCGAATCAGCAGCGTACGCAAGAGCCGCCTGAATATCTTCCTCGGCAAGATTAGGATATGCGTCGAGAAGCTCTTTTATCGAAAAGCCTTCGCTTAATTTCCTAAGAATAAGCTCTACTGTTATACGTGTACCTTTAATTACAGGTTTCCCCATCATTACTTTAGGGTTGTTTTCCACTCTTTCTTTTGGATTCATTTCTCCTCCGTTATTTATATATTAGCGTACTATTTTACTCGCGCAAGGTATAAATCCGCGAATATCCTTTAAAAAACTTCATTAGCTATCAATTATCTGGCAAATAACTGAGGATTTACAGGTTTTTTACTATTTAACCATTTTCCGATTTATCTATTTGACTAATTTAATGTATCTCTTTTTTGTTTTAGCTAGTACCTGGTACCCGGTAAAAAGACTTGACTTCTTAGTCCGTATTTTTACCTTATATTATGATTACAATTAAAAAGACGTTAAGTTGTGAAAAAGATTTAGGG
>CAYRCN010000147.1:0-4974 GCA_964422805.1 uncultured bacterium
AAGTGATCTATATACTCGATTAAATATTTATCTTTCTCTTTTGTAATTTTAATCATATATCATACCTTTTTTATTAATTTTAGATTAAAATATACCTAAATAGTTCCCTAAAACCCACCCCAAAGAATAGAAACAACAAATCACACAAATAACACGAATGGTTTTACTGTTTTGACCTTTGACTAATGACTAGAGACAAGTGACTTATGACTGAATTACTCACACAAAGCCACAGAGTACACAGAGAATTTTATTGTTTTCCTAATTCTTACCGTTTTTCTGTTTTCAATTCAGCATTCAAAATTCATAATTCAAAATTATTAAGGTCCGACCCAAGACCTTACTATCATCTGTTCCCTACTCTCTAAGCTTTGCTAACTATTTCCCTAATTTATCAATTCACCAAACAAGAAATAAGGTATTCCCACTTGACCTGAGGTTAAAATCTTCTTATAATATCATATAACAAGGAAATAAAGGATGAATCGAAAACAAGGAATAAAGCGGAAACAGGGAAAATGGATTTAAATAAACTCGATCTTCTTAAAGAAGGAAGTTTCTCAAAAATTTACGTAAAAGGAGAGGTCGCGTACAAGACCGGAGAACTCTCAAGTAAAGAAATACTCCAGGAGCAATTCGAACTTCTTTCCGAGATTAAAAACCCTCACTTTGTATCCGTTTATGAATGGTTCGAAGATGACGGAAAATGCGGATTTTCAATGGAAAAAATCAACTCTCCAACAATCGACCAGGTCTTCAAAGAAATCCCGTCGAAAAAGACCGATTTCAAGAAATTACAAAGTATCATTATTTCTCTCCTCGATGCTCTTTCAGTTCTCCATTCAAATGGAATAATATGCGGAGATTTAAAGCCGACTCATATTTTTGTAGACAATAACAACAACGTCAAAATTATTGACCCGGGTTATGACCCGGATATAATTACTCCTGTCTATGCTTCCCCCGAAGTCCTGACAGATTCTCCGACCTTTTCTTCCGATATTTATTCCGTGGGTATAATCCTCTACGAAATAATAACAGGCGAAAAGCCATTTAAAGGTTCTCTATCAAAGATAATAGAACATAAACTAAAAAAAGGGCTGCCTAAACCTGAAGAAAAGAATCCCTCCATTCCCGACGAATTAAATCTTTTAATTCTTCGAATGACGGCGAAAGATCTGAATAATCGCTTTAAAAGTATCGAAGAAGTCAAAAGAGAACTCGCCCTGGGCGCTCCGACCGCGGAGAAAAAACCGTCTTTTATCCCGGTATTCTCCGGAAGAGAAAAAGAATTAAAAGAATTCGATTCCGCAATTAAGAACCTGCCCGAACCTCATATCTTCCGGATAGAAGGAGAAAGAGAAATCGGAAAAACAGCTCTTTTAAACCAGTTCAAGATAAAAGCTTTAACCGCCGGAATTAACGCAAAAGAAGTCACTCCAGGTGAGTTCTTTCGCTTATTAATCGAAAAAAAACTTCCCGATGAATCTCTTGTCCTTGTAATCGACAATATATCATCCGCTTCTGAAATATCAGGAATTCTCAAAGAAAATGAACCCAACATAAGGGCAAATCCTGTAATAATCGTAATAAGTACAGACGATAAAAAATCGAAAATCGAAGAACTTTCGGATATTACCACGACTTTCACTCTTTCGCCCTTAAACAAAAACGACATCGAATTTATTCTTGATAAGAACTTCCCGCAATTCGAAAAGAAAAAAGAACTGATTTCTTTTCTTACAGAAAGAACCGCGGGGAACCCTTTTCTTCTAAACCGGATAATAGAAATTTTAATCGAAGAAGGTGCTATCGAAAGAAAAGGCGAGAAGATCATTTTCAAACAAAAGAAAGCTTCCTCCGTTTCCCTGCCGGCAAGCATCCAGGAGAATCTAAAATTCCAGATAGAGAATATCCCTTTAAAAGAAAAAGAGCTATTAAAAATTTTATCCGTATTCCCGGAAAAAATACCCTTAGATTTAATTTCTCTTTTCAAAGTAAAAAACCCACATATTTTGATTAATTTCCTTATTTCTAAAAATATCCTACAGAAAGACAAAAAAGGGATTCATTTTAAAAGTAACTGGGTTAGAGAATTATTATACAAAAATTTGACCCAGAAGGACAAAGAAAATATTTACGATAAAATAAAAATAAAAGAGGAAATCACATCTCCTGAAATCTTATATTTACTTCAAAAAGATTTAAAATTAAAGAAAGATTATAGAAAATCTCTCATAAAAATCGCAAAAAAAAGAACAAAAGAAAAAGAATACGCAGAAGCAATTAAATTTTTTAGAGAAGCTCTCTCGATAAAAGATGATCCTATTTATCGAATGATTCTTGCAAGGCTTTTTGAACTGGCAGGGAATATTAATGATTCATTATTAATTTACAAGGAACTTCTTTCCAGAGAAGAAAACCCTTTTTATCTTCTGAAGTTAGGAAAAATCGAAGAGAAAATAGGTAGCAAAGAAGAAGCCGAAAAATTTTTTAGAAGGGCAGCTAAAATTTCCAAAGGTAAAGCAAAGGAACAGGCAATCTATTCTCTCGGATACCTTTTAATCAGAGAGGAAGAATTAGATGAGGCATCCGGACTTATTTCCGATTTCAAAAAGACAGAAGGAGAATTGCCGCAGAGGTTAAAATTTATCGAAGGTCGTATCTTATGCGCCAGGGGTGCGTTTGAAGAAACCTTAAAAATCGTAGAAGAAGCACTCAGTAAAGCCCTTTCCCCTGAAATGAAAAGAGATTTTTTGATTCTCGGAGGTATAGCGAAACAGCAAAACGAGGAACATAAAGAAGCAATCCAGTACATTCAGAAAAGCATCGATATAGCAAAGAATGAGAAAGATGTCATAAACAAAGCTATATTTATGACAGGTAAGGGGCTCTCACTTCTTCGACTCGATAAATACAGAGAAGCTCTGGAAGAATTGGAAGAAGCTCTTTTATTATTTAAAAAACTAAAAATCGGAAACCTTGAATTTCACTGCCTTATAAATCTTGGCATCGTCTATCTTGACATCGGTTACTGGGAAAAACTTCAGCAAAGAATAAAAGATTTTAAAAAGAGATACGGAAAAGTTTACCCGTTTTTAAAAGATAAACTGTTTCATAGCCAACTTTACAGGGGAAACTGGTTGGAAGCTGAAAAGCTGATAGATGAATTAAAAAAAGAAAAATACGATTTAAAAGATGCAGAAGGCGTCCTTCTTGCCTATAAAGGAGAATTAGAAAATGCGGAAAAAATATTCAGAGATGCGATAAAAAAGACAGAGGGCGATCCGAGAGAAGAAAGAGATATTACCAGGGAGCTCTCAGAAGTTTTATTTGAACAGGGGAGAAAAGAAGAAGCAATAACTATCCTTAAACCCCATAAAGAAAAAATCAAATCCATTCAATCGGATTTCGAAAAGGGAAAACTCCTTTCTTCGTGGGGTCTTGTTAACGGAGACATTAAATCTATAGAAAAAGCAATTCAACTTTTCTCTAAAATAGGTCTTTCTTTCTATGTTGCACAAACAAGACTCAAAAAAGCTAAGGTATTAATAGAAGAAAATAAGATCGAGGAAGCAATCGATGAGCTTAAAAAATCTGAAGAGATATTCAAAGAATTGAAATCCGCTCTTTTCCTCGGAAAAACAAACGAACTTTTTGCAGAATGCGCGAAAAAGATTTCTCTTAGAAGCGGATACATACACACCTATGATGAGATAAGCAAACTCCTTTCCTCGATAGATTCCGAAAAGAGGTTCGATGAAGCTCTGTCCGTGCTTACAAATTTTTTCAAAGCGGAAAGAGGAGCAATCATCCTTAAAGAAGAAGAAAAAAACATCATTGTTTCCTTCTATAACATAGACGCGGCAACCCTGGAAGATGCGAGAAGAATATCCTCAACGATAACCCAAAAAGCTGCAAAAGGAGAAGTAATAATAGCGGGAGATGCCTTCCAGGACTCGAGATTTCTTGAAATGGACTCGATACAGAGAAATAAAATCCGCTCCATTCTATGCGTTCCGGTAACCTCGGAAGAAGAAATCTACGGGGTTCTTTATCTCGATTCGACGATAAAAAAAGACATATTCCTGCCTTCCGATAAAGAATTCCTGCAGTCAATCGGAAGAATCTTAGGCGTCCTGTTCTCAAAAGGGGACCTTCTCTACAGAATGAGAGAAGAGGTTAAACAATTAAAACGGATGACCTCTCCCCCCGAATCTTTTTATTCTATTATAGGTATATCGGAACAAATGCAGAAGATTTATAAAACAATAGAAGAAATAGCGGAAACGGACGTAAACGTTTTGATCACGGGAGAGACAGGAACGGGAAAAGAACTTATCGCGAGGACCATACATAAATTGAGCAAAAGGAACAACAGACCTTTCATAACCGTGGACTGCAGTTCTCTCACCGAGACTCTCCTTCAGAGCGAATTGTTCGGACATAAAAAAGGTTCATTTACCGGCGCAATAAAAGATAAAAAAGGCATGTTCGAGGAAGCAAACGGCGGAACTCTTTTCCTGGATGAGATCGGAGACGCACCTGCATCTATACAGGCAGGACTCCTCCGGGTAACAGACAGAGGAGAAATAAGAAGAGTGGGAGAGACCGAAAGCAAAAACGTAGATGTCCGTATTATATCGGCTACAAACAGGGATATAGACCAGGCCGCGATGTTAAGGGAATTCAGGGAAGACCTTTTATTCCGGCTAAACCAGATAAATATATTAATACCGCCTCTGCGGGAGCGAAAAATCGATATCTCACTTCTTCTCAAACATTACCTCAAAATTTTCTCGGAAAATAAAGAAAAAGAAGTAAAAGGATTCGACGAGAACGCCATGAGATTTTTACGAAATTATCCTTTCCCGGGAAATATACGAGAGCTCAAAAATATAGTGGAAATTTCCCTCATCAGATGCAAAGGAGACTACATAAATCAAAAAGACCTGCCCGAAGAAATAAGAAAAG
>CAYRCN010000148.1:0-4966 GCA_964422805.1 uncultured bacterium
AGCGGGCGATATGCAATTGAAAGTACTCGCAGAGCTTTTTTCGAGTACTCTTCATCCAATCTTTTTATTCGCTCTATATCTTTTGCCTCTATAGGTTTTATTTTACCATCCGTATATATAAATTTACTGACAGAAAGAATACTATCAGTTGCCCCTTTCATGGTAAGAACTTTTTTATCTTCAAATTGTCTAATCGAACTCATCCTCTTTCGCTCAGAATCAAAAGGAAACTCATGCAGCTCGGGATTTTCTTCGTCTTCTTTTGGAGAATGAGTACCCAATTTTGTAGATAAAGTAATTAAGGCAGCTTCTGTCGGGTCCCCAAGCGGATACCATTGACTGTGTTTTTCGTCCGGTGGATGAATTTTAGCGTTAGATGCCATTGTCGCGGCATCCATCATAATTTCAATCTCATCTATTTGTTCTTCTGACAGCTCTTTTTCCTGTTCGTCGAGTATTTCCCCCTCGGGTTTATATCCTATACCTGTTATCTTGTATTCTTTCTCGCCGAACCAGGCAACTTTGACTGCCATTTCGTTCTTGGTTAAAGTACCGGTTTTATCAGTCGCAATCACTGTTGTGGAACCCAATGTTTCTACGGAAGAAAGGTTTTTTACTACTGCTTTCTCTTTCGCCAATCTGTTACTGGCTGCCGAGAGAGCTACTGTAACCTGGGCGGGTAATGCTTGAGGGACAGCGGCTACCGCAATACCGAGAGCATACATCATGCTGGTGAAAAAATTAAATCCTTGAATTAAAGCAACAAAGAAAAGCGCTACGCTTATTACAATTACAATAGCCGTTATCCGGTTTCCGAGAACACCTAATTCTTTTTCAAGAGGGGACTTAGTCTCGCGAGTCTCTTCCGTCATGGATGCGATCTTACCCAGTTCGGTTTCCATGCCGGTTTTTACAACAATCCCTTTTGCATTTCCTGAGGCGACTGTCGTCCCAACATAAGCCATATTATCTCTGTCCGCTAAAGGGCAATCTTCCTTCAGTGCGTTGCTTTGTTTATCCTGCGGCATCGATTCCCCTGTCAACGAGAAATCATTGGTTCGTAAATTAAAAGACTCCATGATACGAACATCAGCGGGGACTTTGTCTCCCGCTTCTATCTGTACTATATCTCCGGGGATCAATTCTTCCTGCGGGACTTCCGTGAGCTTTCCTTCTACAAGTTTCTTCACCGGAGACTCAATCAAAGCTTTCAGACGCTCTAATATCTTCTCCGCTTTGTACTGCTGGAGGAAACCGATTATAGCATTGACAATAACTATTAAAAATATTATTGTGCCATCTCGCAAGTTGCCAACAGCAAATGAAATTATGCCTGCTATTATAAGTATTACAACAAGCGTTTCCCTCAACTGGGATAAAAATATTAGCCACTTTGGAGTTGTCCCTTTTGTTTCGAGTTCGTTTCTGCCGTACTCTTTTAGCCTGCTTTCAGATTCCTCAACCGACAGACCTTTTTCTTCAGTATCAAGCGCATTTAAAGTTTCTTTAACCGTCATCAGGTAATATTTTTCCTCAGGCATCTATTCCCTCCACCTTCTTTACAAATAACCTATTTATAAAAATACTATCTGAATTATATCTTGGACTAAAGCAAAAAACAACCCTTAAATATAGGTGAGTTATACTTCTTTGATAATAAAAAATGCGTAAGTGATTACGCAATCATTTGTATAAATAAAGGAAAGAGATTTCTTCCGGGAACCTACCGAAATTTACCTGTTCTTCTTTTTATGTCTATCGGCTCTTCTTTTCTTTTTTCTTTTATGTTTTTTTATTTTCTTTAATTTTCTTTTTCTACCACTCGGCATAAAATCTCTCTTTTCCTCCTTTTATCCTTATATCGAGAATAGATTGCAAAGAAGTTAAATGAATTTGCAATTCTGTCAACCCTTTTCCTTGAGAACTTGAAAGAATTTTGAAACACGAAAAAAAAGAGAAGTCAGAATCCAGGAGATGAGAATTCAGAATCCCATCCCCACATCCAAGAATAGGACTCAGATAAACTCAGATTATCTAAGGTTTTTTATTCGAAACTCGAAACACGCAACCCTTAACTTTATTTAAAACACTGACCACACAGAGAATTTATTTGTTTTCTAAGCTTACAGCCAAAAGCGAAAGGCTAAAAGCTCTTTTTTAAATCCTTGACACATGTTTTAACAATCATTATAATTATATATATTCACTATAAATCCAGGAGGAAAAAAATGAAAAAAATATCATTTATTATCTTTACTGTATTACTTGTCATTCTGCTTGTCGGAGCTGATTGTGAGGAAAAAGACAATTTCGATTTTTCAGGGGCAACAATCGACCATCACTGCGCTGACATAACCCGAATACCGCGAAGCTGGATTGAAGAAGCTAAAAATACACTCCATATAGGCTACGGACACACATCTCATGGATGGCAGATAACCTATGGTATGAGGGGATTGGTCGACTTCGCCAACAGCGGAGGGAAAGGCCTTTCTCTTCCCGATAGTATTTTTGCTTTTAACAATGAAGGAACGAACGGAGCCCTCGATTTCGAGGACGGAGACGGTTATGGTGACGGCTGGCTTGACCATGACTGCGGATACTATTCCAATTGGGTCGACGAAACGAGAGAATATCTTGACGACCCTTCTCACTCGGATGTAAATGTTATTATGTGGTCATGGTGCGGGCAGGTGAGCAGCACTTATTCCTCAGGAAATCTCTGGGATCAATACCTTGGACCTATGACTGAATTAGAAGAGGATTATCCAAATGTAACCTTCATTTATATGACGGGACACGTGGATATAAACGATGATGCTAACAATAAGGCAGCGAATGACTCGATAAGATCATACTGTCAGAATAATGGTAAATGGCTCTTTGATTTTGCTGATTTTGACCGTCACGATCCTGACGGTACCTATTATGAATTTGTAAATGATAATTGTGACTACTACGATGCGGTGGGAGGCAATTTACTCGGTAACTGGGGAGATAAATGGCAGGATTCCCATACCGAAGGAGTGGATTGGTATTCTACTCCGGGTTCTCATACCTACCCTATAAACGAAAACCAGAAAGGGTATGCCGCCTGGTGGATGTGGGCACGTCTCGCCGGATGGGATGGGGAATAAAAAGATTTAAAGTATTATAAATTTAAGTTCTTTTTTTCAAAGAGTTCTATACAGGCATCAACGACGTCAGGGTCGTACTGTTTACCTTTGCCCTTTAAAAGTTCCTCCAGGGTCTTTTTAATATCGTGAGAAAACCTGTAAGGCTGAGAAGAAGTCATAGCCTCCAAAACATCTGCTACAGCAAGGATTCTTGCTCCCATATCAATTTTATTTCCCTTAAGCCCTAAAGGATAACCGGAACCATCAATTCTTTCATGGTGCTGAAGAACTATTCTGGCTGCCTCTTCCATCACCCTGATTTTTGATATTACTTTGTATCCAATAAATGAATGAAATTGTGCTATTTCGTACTCTAATTTTGTCAAACTTCCGGGTTTATTAAGAATTTCCGAGGGCACACATATTTTACCCACATCGTGCAGTTTACTCGCAGCCCTTAAAGATAACTTTTCCTTTAGGTTTAATTCAAGATATTCGGCTAAAGCCTCACTGATTTCAGCTACTTTCTTTTGGTGTTTACTAACACGAGTCTCTACGCTTTCTACGTATTTTTCAACAGCTGGGAGCGATTCAGACATTGCTTCTTTTAGGAGCTCGAATCTTTGATGCAATTCATCAGCCGCGTTTTTATGTTCTAAACACTCCTTTTCCCAATAACTTACTTTTTGACGGAACTCCGCAAACTCATGCATTTCATACACCTCTAATTATAATAAACTGCTTAATAACTAATTAAATTTTTATAAAATTATATAATCTTAACTACCATATTACGATTTTTTTAATATTTTGTCAAGGGTTTTTTTCTTCTTCTCAAATCGGATATAAGTACAAATTTCCCTAAATTATACTCCGATTAGCATAGCATATTAAAGTTATTATCCTTTGACTATTGCAAAATTTTAACTTATCATTATATTATTATAGAGAAAAAAGCGAAATTAAAATTAATAATATAAAAAAAGAAGGAAAAAACATTGAAACAAACTGAAGAGATAGGAAAAAAGTTAAGAAGATTCCGAAAAAATAAGGGCTGGACTCTCAAAGAAATGGCCGGGAAATTAGGTTTACACTGGACCACTATCCAGGCCTGGGAAAAAGGTAAATACGGCATCCCCTCGACCAAAGTTGATAGAGTTTGTAAAATAATCGGTATTTCCCCCAGTCTCTTATTCGAAGAAAAACCCGACAAAATACTTTATCCTTACGTTGAAGGTTTATTTCAAAACACTTCTGTTTTAGCTCCTCAAAATATAAGTAAAAATATTAACATAAAAGAAATTTTACCGACCGGTGCAGATTTCGCTCTTTTAAAAGTTGAAAGCGAAAGTATGAAAAACGCAGGTATCTTAAAAGGTGATTGGGTCGTAATAGACACTTCTTTTGTAGATCTTCATATAAAAAATATTTATGCCGTTGCAATATTTTACGATAAAGGTAAAAAAGGGGAAATAACCCTAAAGAAAATCGAAAAAGTAGGAAGCACGGTTATATTAATACCTTCAAATACAGAGTACGATATTCAGGTTTATCACAAATCGGAAATTCAGGTCCTCGGGAAAGTAATTAGAGTCTTAAGAACCCTGTAAGAAACACCAACCCAAAAATCCAAAACAAACCCTGTGCTATTAGCCATTAGCCTTTGGCTTTAATATAATTTTATTAAAAAGCTAAAAGCCAACCGCCAAAAGCGAAGAGCTGAGTTATGGATATTTAATTTTCTTTTTCTTTAACTATTTCCGTAAGATTCATAATCTTTAGTGTTAAAATACCGCCAATTATAACAATCAAATGATAAGTTATGAACCTCCATAAAATCGCAAACATAC
>CAYRCN010000149.1:0-4952 GCA_964422805.1 uncultured bacterium
ACTTATAGTAAATGAGCCGGAAGCACATTCCCAGGAGCATTCTCTCGAGGTACAGCTGCCTTTTCTACAGAAGGTTTTAGAGGATTTTAAGATAGTTCCTATTGTTTTCAATACCGATCAACCTTCATTGCTCAAATTGATTGCCGATGCCTTAACGGAAGAATTGGAAGATAGAGAAAACTGGGTTATTATCGCTTCATCAGATCTATACCATGGGTATAACTACAGTAAAACTAAAGAAGTTACTGGTAAAGTAAATAAATATATATCAGGGTTCGATTATGAAGGACTGCTGGAATACGACAGAGATTTACGGCAATCCGGAGTGTGCGCTGCATGTGGTTGCTCTGCCATTGCCGTTTTGATACAGGTAATGAAAAATCTTGGTATTGATGAGGTGAAACTTTTGGAGAGTACTTCTTCGGGCGATGTTACAGGAGATAAAAGCGGTTATGTAGTGGGATATGGCGCATGGATATTTTCGAGAAACGAACTAAAAAAAACTGAAAGCAAGAGGTCCGAATCAGCGTTTGATTTTAATTTAACAAAAGAAGATAAAGAAGAATTATTGACTATAGCCAGAAAAACCGTGAGTGAATACGTGAAGAATAAAAAAATTCCGGATTTTGAAGTTGAAAGTGAAGTTCTGCAAAAAAAGTGCGGAGCTTTTGTAACGTTGAAAAGTAAAAACGGATCTCTCCGGGGATGTATTGGTCATATTGTAGCGGAGAAACCTTTATTCCTGGTTATAAGAGATATGGCTATAGCGGCTGCTACTCAGGATTACAGGTTTCCACCTGTTACGTCTTCCGAAGTAAATGATATAGAGATTGAGATATCAGTTCTTACTCCGATGCAGAGGGTTAATAATGTGGACGAGATAAAAGTAGGAAGAGATGGCTTGCTGATAAAAAGGGGATATATGAGTGGTTTACTTCTTCCGCAGGTTCCTGTTGAACAGGGATGGGATAAAGCGACTTTTCTTGAGCATATATGTTACAAAGCCGGATTACCTGCTGATGCGTGGAAATCTTCGGAACTCTGGAAGTTCCAGGCGATTGTGTTTTCGGAAGATTAATAGCCACAGATTAACACGGATGAGCACAGATTTTTTTGATTTATCAACAATAAAAACATAGAGGAGGGGAAGGGTATCCGTGAATATCATTGGAAATCAATGGCTATTGAAAACAGAAAATAAATTTAGGATGTGTGGTTGGGAAATCCGTGAGTATCAGTGAAAATCAGTGGCTAATTTAAGTTTATTTATCTTTTTTCTTTATCCGGCTTTTGTAAACCAGGGAAACTGGTATTAATACAGCATATCCCAGGACCAAAAGTATTGGAGCTAAAGTAAGCGATTCTCTTGCAAGGAATATGTAGCCCATTACTATTGATAATATTCCGGCTGCAAAAATAATCGAATTTGTTTTTTCCCAGTAAAGTTTTTTATTGTTTTTTTCTTTCAAAGTTCCTCCATGTTTTCTATTTTATAAGTTTAAAATTACCTCTGCTTATAATATAGATATGAATATTATCGTATGAGTTTTTGGAGCCGAGAGAACCCGCAGTTAATTGGATGTTTTTTAGTCTTGTTTTGTTTCCCGGATTTTCTATTAGGCTTCCCATAAGGAGAGCAGCATCGTATCCGAGGCAGGCATATCTGTCCGGCTCTTTTCCGAATATGAAATTAAATTCTTCCGAAAATTCATCTGTCGGATTAAAAGGACTTTCGGTGATTATTATTCCCTCCAAGGCTGATGTTTCAACTTGCTGCCTGAATATTTCTTCTGATTTCCAGTCGTCTGCCCCAAGAATTTGTGATTTTATACCCAGGTATTTTATTTGACTTGCAATAGCGGGTACGTCTTGCGTGCTAGCGGGAATGTATATGGCATCAGGGTTGCTGTTTTTTATTCTATTTATTTCGTCCTGAAAGTCTCTTTTTCCCTCTTTGTAAGAAATTGAATTTATTATTGTTCCTCCCAGTTCTATTACTTTTTCAGAGAAAAAATTTTCAAATGTCTCTCCGTAATCCGAATATGGGTAAAGGATAGAAAAGCTTCTAAGTCCAAGTTCGGTAATCGCGTACTTGGCTATCGCTTTTGCTTGTTGTTCTATTGTTCTGTTAATTATATAGCAATGTTCTCCTGCGGAAGCTATAAAGTCCTTTGTGGCTGTCGGAGAAATAAAAGGTATTCCTACATAATCGCAAACACATGCAACAGCAAAGCTATTTCGAGAAAAAAGAGGCCCGATAATTCCGGAAATCTTTTCTTTTTTTATAAAGTTGACTGCTTCTTTATAACTTATAACCGGGTCTCCTCTTGTGTCGACATACAGGGGAATAAATTTATCCCTTGACCCCAGTTCTATGCCTTTTTTAACTGATTCTGCTGTTTCTCTGTAAACTCCCGTAAAAGGCAATAGCACACCAACCCTTGTTTTGCCTTTATTTCGGGATATGTATTTTGCTTTCCTTGCATATTCACTGTTTGGGTACTTTTTTTCTATTTCCGAGAAGTATTTTAAGCTTTCGTTCTCATTTCCGTCACTTTGAAATTTTCTTGCGAGTGTATATAATAAAAAGGGTTTAAGATCTTCTGTAGCGTAGGTTATAGCCTTCTCCAGGGAATTAACATCGGAAAGAGCCGCCAATTCTTTTATGTTCTCAGATGTATTTAATCCATAATGACTGGCAGCAGCGTAACTAATCAGTGCTTTCCCATAGTTTGCTGTCGCTTTGTTGATTTCACCAAGATAAAAAAACGAGTTAGCCTTTAGTTTCGTGGATTCACTGTTCTTCGCTACGACTAAAAATAAATCGTTCGCTTCTTTGTAATGCTGCTCGGTGTAAGCTTTCATAGCACTTTCGTAGATTTTACTTGCATCTTCTTCTGAGGTAACTTGTATTGCAGGAGTGCAGTTGGATATGTATAGTAATATAAATAATATTGATACGAATATTAGTTTCTTCATGGGCTGAATTTACTTTTTTGATAAAATTTGTCAAGGGAATATAGTCACTTGTCATCAGTTACTAGTCTCTTGTCAAAAACAAGAAATAAAAAACTTTGTGCCCTTTGTAGCTTTGTGTGAGATTAATTTATGGCTGTGGGTTGGGTTTTAAAAAACAAAAATATAGTTTTTACTTAGTGTCTTCGTGTCTTAGTGGCTATATTTTTTCCAAAAACTTTTTCTTACACTTTTTTGCGAAATCCTGGAAAATATCACTCTTGTAATCGGGATAGGTCCATCTCTGCGGTTGGAACTTGTCTCCAATATAAATCAATGTTACTTCAGCGAATATTCCTTTACCAAGGTAGATTCTGTGAGAAAAGTTTTTTGTGGTTACAAGAACGACTCTATTATCGCATATTCCTCCCGGGTCACAATTTAAATTCCTTTTGCCTTCGAAGGCAAATTCTTTTTCCCAGCTTACTGCTTTGTGCTTTAAATCTACCAACTCATTTTCCGGTATTATCTTATCGATTGCTACCCATTTTCTTTTTAAGAACTCGCCCATTTCATCTTTGTAGTATTTGGTAAAATCAAACGGAATTTCTATACTTTGAATATCGATTTTTCCTATTTGAGAAATTTCGTTCAGTGCGAATTCGAGTCCTTTTGAATCCTTATATATAATACCGAAAAATATCTTTGTTAAGGCAGGAATAAACGGAGTATTATCCATTTTCCATAAAGGAATGCGATGATTCCACCAATTGCCAGGTAAGGCCCAAATGGTATTTGCGATTTCATTGTAAGTTTTCCGCGTTTTATTTGAATCAAACCATAAACAGAACCCAGAAAGGAACCTATCATTATAGTTAGTAGTACTCCAGCCCATCCCACAAAAGCTCCTATCAAAGCGGCGAGTTTAATATCTCCGTATCCCATGACATCCTGTTTGTAGACTCTTTTTCCTACAACAATTATCGTTGATATTAAAACGGCTCCCGCTGTTGCCCCAATTAGGGATATTAAGGCCAAACCCCGAAATACTGAAAGTGCTAAACCTAATATTATTCCCGAAATGGAAATAGAATCCGGAATAAAGGTTGTGTGCAGATCGATGAATGATATGGGAATAAGTAAAGAAATAAAAATAAGAAAAGTATATAGCTCGAGAGATATTCCGAAACGGAGGAAAGCAAACAGAAAAAGGAACGCACTTATTGTTTCCACAAAGAAATAATTTATTGGGATATGGAAATCACAATTTCTGCACTTTCCGTTTAAAATGAGATAACTCAAAATAGGTATATTATCTTTCCATTGTATTTTTTCTTTGCATCCTGGGCAATGAGAAGGAGGTTTTATTATTGAAATATTTTTAGGTAAGCGATATATAATTACGTTGAAAAAACTCCCCATTACAGCTCCAAGAAGAAAAAATATTATTCCTGATACAATTACCATTATTCTTTTATACTTTGCTTATCCGCAATTTGTTTTGATTTTCGAGAGTTTTTAATTCTGCATATGTAAGACATTAAAGCTTGCATATCGGTAGGCTTAACACCTGAGACTCTGGAGGCTTGGCCGAAGGTTTCCGGCTTAATATTATTCAGTTTTTCAATACTTTCAGTGCATATTCCCTGTATCTCGTCGAAATTTGTACCGGGAGGAATTCGGACATTTTCCATCTTTTCCAATTCTTTTATTTTTCTTTTGGCTCGCTGGGTATATCCGTCATAGCGGATGTTTATTTCTAATGTTTCTTTTATATCCTTATCTATTTTTATTCCCGTGACTTTCTCTACGTCATTAATGTCAAAGTCGGCTCTTTTCGCAAGACTAAATGCGCTAACGGGTTTTTTAATCGACGGTATATCTTTAGGAGTAATAAATGTTTTTTTAAGTAGTTTTTCTGCCTCTTCTAGCTTTCCCCTTTTTTCTTCAACCTTTTCATATCTTTCTTTACTTAAGAATCCCAATTCATATCCATA
>CAYRCN010000150.1:0-4807 GCA_964422805.1 uncultured bacterium
TAAAGGCGATGCGTATGGGAGCTTTTTATTTCATTGAAAAGCCTGCCTCTACAAAGGCTATATTGGAAATACTTAAAAGGGCTATTGAACAGAAAGAGCTTATTTTGAGCTATCAATCTTTAAAGAAAACGGCCGAGGAAAAATTTCGTTTTTCGGGAATAATAGGAAAAAGCAAACAGATGCAAGAAATATTTGAATTAATCGAACGCATAGCTTCCGCAGAAGCAACAGTACTAGTTCAGGGAGAATCAGGAACCGGCAAGGAATTAGTCGCGAAAGCAATACATTTTAATTCTCCTCGAAAAGAAAACCGGTTTGTTGCCATAAACTGTAGCGCTCTGCCCGAATCCCTACTTGAAAGCGAATTATTTGGATATGAGAGAGGAGCCTTTACGGGAGCTAATAAGAAAAAGAAAGGACTTTTCGAAATTGCCCATAAAGGTACAATTTTTCTTGACGAGATCGTAGAGACATCGCCCGCGTTCCAGTCAAAACTGCTCCGGGTATTAGAAGAAAAGACTTTCTACCCGGTGGGGTCTACAGAGGAAAGGAAAGCCGATACAAGAATACTTGCAGCCACAAACAAAAACATCGAAGATTCAGTAGCAGAAGGGAAGTTCAGAAAAGACCTCTATTATCGTCTCAATGTGGTTAGGATATCTTTGCCTCCTCTAAGGGATAGGAAAATAGATATCCCATTACTCACTCAGAATTTCTTAAAAACTTATGCCGATAAAAACCGCAAAGATATTATCGGGGTTTCTGACGAGGCAATGGAAGTATTGATGCGTTATTCCTGGCCGGGAAATGTCCGTGAGCTTGAAAATGCGATTGAACGAGCGATTATCCTGTGTCAGGATCAAACTATACGTGCGGAACATTTACCGGAGAGAACAAGTAGAAGCGAAGAACTCGAACCTTCAAATATTCTTGAATATGAGACGGCAAAAGATTCTTTTGAGAAAAAATACCTTAGAAACTTATTAAAACACACAGAAGGAAATGTTACTGATGCATCAAGAATTGCGCAGATGACCAGACAGAATATTTATCTTAAACTCAAAAAATACGAGATTAATCCCAAAGTTTATTATCCGAGAGAGTAAAGGAGTGATAATGAAAAAATTGTTTTGTGTATTATTTCTTGTGTTGTTAATTAAATGTGCTTCCCCCGGAGACATTAATATGTTGTCTGCAGAGGCAACCGGTACATCACGAGATTCTCAGCTTGCCATAGATAAAGCAAAAATGGATGCGAGAGTCGAAATGACTCAGCAGCTTAATGCGTATGTTCAGGCGTTAATAAAAAAATTCGATGAAGAAGTCGGAATAACCGAAGATTCGGAACTTCTCGGCTTGTATTCAAAAACCGCTAAAATAGTTGTTGATCAATCTCTGGTGGGTTCTCATATTAAGAAAAAAGATGTAAAACAGGATGGAGAGATATATAAAGCAACCGTTGTAATGGAAGCCCCTCTAGGTCAGGCAAGAAAAAGGCTTCTTGACCAGATAAAAGCCAGTGATGCCCTCTATGGAAGATTTGAGAAGTCCGAATCTTTTAAAGAGCTTAAAGAGGAAGTAGAGAGAGAATCAGAATAAATTTTGTTTTTTTTAGTGAATTAATAGAGAATCTACGGCTTCTCTTTCCATGGGTGCGACTTCTTTCTCTGTAATATTTTCTACCTTTGTTCTTACAATGACTTTTGCGCTTTTTTCGTCTCTTTTTTTACTGTATCTGACGCATATAGAAGAAGATATGTCGATATCTTCGGGATTTTTACTGTTTTTAAGTAGGGCGATAGGACTCCCAAATCCTACCCCCTCTATTAGGCAATCGTCATCGTCTGCCAGTGATTCTATTATTTGATTTTCCTTTTCGTTCCTTCCGACGATTAACTTGGCTTCGCTTTTAAGTCTAAAATGACGCCCGAAATGAAGTAGTTGTAAATCAGGTGAGCTATTTTCGTCGTGTTCGAAGGCGTCACGTAATCTAATTGAAAAACCGAGGTCTGCGAGGCAGCAGCCGCCCGCAGGAGAGGGAAAGTCTTTTATCCCAAGTTCTTTTGCTTTTTGTATCTGGGGTTTTCTGCTTTTGCCCTCAAAAGCGAAAAGATTATCTCTTTTTATCCATTCTTTTTCTTCGGGTATGGTGGGAGGTAGCAGTTTTGCGGAAAGGGGACGAAGGAGAAGGCCTTCAACTTCTGCTTCTTTTTCGATTAATTCCATAGTTTTCTTTCTTTGACTCATCGGACGCTGACCCAGAACCTCGCCACTTACCAGAAAAGATGCTCCTATCTTTTCCATAAAGATTCGAGCTTTCTTCATTATGAAAATCTTACAATCGATACATGGATTCAAGTTTTTCCCGTAGCCGTGTTCAGGCTTTTTGACCATTTTTATATAATCTTTCCCTCCGCGAAAAATTTCTATTGGAAGACCTAAACCGTAAGCAGTTTTAACTGCACTTATTTGTTTTTCATCTTCTATATAATAGAAGGGCAAAACAAAATGAAATGCAGTAACTTCTATTTGTTGGAGTTGAATAATTCTTGCGGCTAATATACTGTCCAGTCCGCCGGAAAACAAACTTACTACCTTCATATTTCTTTGTTCGCTTTTATTATTGTTCCTCCGCCTACAAGTATGTCGCCCCGATAAAAAACGACAGACTGGCCGGGTGTTATTGCACTTTGAGGGTCTTTGAATTCGACTAAAACCTTATCTTTTTTATAAGGAGAGACAATCGCTTTTGCTTCTTTGTGGCGATATCGTATTCTTGCTTTCAATTCAAGTTCTCCCTTAAGATTTTCGATTCCCACCCAATTAATATTATCTGCCAGTAGCTCATCTTTGAAAAGATCTTCTTTTTCGCCTAAAGTAATTGAATTGTTTTCCTTATCTATTTCAATTACGTATAGAGGCAAACCTTTTGCTATACCAAGCCCTCTTCTTTGCCCGATTGTATAGTACTGGATTCCTCTATGTGTGCCTAAAATATTGCCTTCTTTGTCGATAATTTTACCTGGTTTTCCCTTCTTTCCGAAAAGATGCGATATGTCTCCCGAAAAAAAATCCTGGCTTTCTTTTTTTTCTTTTACAGGTAAATCCATTTCTTTGGCGAGTTTGCGTACTTCATCTTTTGTAAAGTCCCCAAGGGGGAAAATACATTTTGCTATCTGTTCCTGAGATAATGAATAAAGGAAATAGGATTGATCTTTTTCTTTGTCTTTTGCCTTTAGTAAAAGATAGCGATTTTTCTCTTTATCAAATTTACTTCTTACGTAATGACCTGTAGCAACGTAATTAAATTTAAGCCCCGCATCGGAAGACTTATCTAAAAGTACGCTGAGTTTTACCATTTTATTACATAAAACGCATGGATTTGGTGTTTTTCCTGAAAGGTATTCATCTACGACGTAGCCAAGAACGATGTCTCGGTATTCCCTGCGCAGGTCGAGCACGGTCAATGGAAATCCAAGGTGGGCGGCAACTTTTTTCGCGTCTTGGATATCCTCCCACTCTCCCGGTCCGTAACAGGCGTGGGAGCGTTCTTTAAGTTTTATGCATTCTTCTCCATCCCAGATTTTCATTGTGACGCCGGTGACTTCGAAGCCTTTTTTCTTAAGAAGGGCGCACGTGACAGAGGAATCCACGCCTCCGCTCATTGCGACAAGGACTTTTTCTTTAGACATACTTTAACATTTCTTCCAGAGCTTTCCTTGATGCTTTTATAATATCGTTGGGGAGAGTTATTTCATATTTTTCTTCTTTTAAAGCCAGATATACATCTTCTTGACGAGTTAATTTCATATCCGAACAAATTATTGCCTTTCCTGCTCTAAGAAACTCTTTTTCCGGATTTTCTTTTTTTAATCTGTACAAAATACCTTCTTCGGTGCCTATTAAGAAACTTTTTGCGCTGGACTTTTTTGCAAAATCAATCATTCCTGAAGTCGAAAGAACTTTATCTGCAATGTCAATTACTTCCGGGCTGCACTCGGGATGAACTAAAAGTAGCGCTTCCGGAAATTTTCCCTTTGCCGAGAGAACTTCTTCTTTTGATATCCGGTCATGAACGTAGCAGAAGCCATCCCAGAGTATAATTTTTTTATCGACAAATCTTTTTACGTATGAACCTAGATTTTTGTCCGGAATAAAGATAATTTCATCTGCATCTATATTTTTTACGACTTTGACCGCATTTGCCGAAGTACAACAAACGTCAGTAACAGCTTTTATGTCAGCATTGGTATTTATGTATGAAACCACCTTTGCATTTGGGTGTTTTTTTCGCAAATTTAGTACATCGTCCGGTGTTATCATATTTGCCATAGGACAACCAGCTTCTTCTCTTGGCATTATAACTTTCTTCTCCGGAGAGAGAATTTTTGCGGTTTCTGCCATAAATCTAACACCGCTGAAAACAATCATCTCAGCATCAGTGCTATTTGCTTTTCTTGACAGATCCAGTGAATCGCCGAGATAATCTGCTATATTCTGGACTTCTCCCCTCTGGTAATTGTGTACCAGTATAACGGCATTTTTTTCGTTTTTTAATTCTTTTATTTTTTCTTTATAATCCATATTATATTCACAATACTTGTGTTTTCATCCGTATTTTTTTATTTTACATAAACACTCAGAAGTAATGTTACTCCGAGAGCAAAAATCAGAAAAGCGCCTCCAAAAGAAAAGATTCTCTGAATTATGAAATTTAAGGTGTTCCTTTTTAATAAGATCTTTTTAAGATTGTCTTTGGCAAGGATAGTTAAAATACCAACGGAAGAAATAGTGGTTGCCATGCCCA
>CAYRCN010000151.1:0-4807 GCA_964422805.1 uncultured bacterium
AAACAACCAATCATTAAAACTATTAATATTTTTTTAAACATATAAAAACCTCCGGTTTTTACAGCTGTCAGCCGTAAGCCGATAGCTGTCAGCTATTCCACTTAAACAAACATATTTTTTCTTATTCTTTGATTTATTCGATATGTCAAAACACTCAAGAAGAAACAAACTCTTACCTCCTTACCAATATTACCTCTCGATTATATACCGCTAACTTTAATCCTCTTAAACTAAATTCCATTGTATGAAAAAATACATCTTTGTCAAGCCTTTAGCAAGTTTTTAGAATATCCGAAGAAAACAAATTAGGAAAATACCCTATATAATAGCTTTAGTTTTTAGTTCGCCGTTCAAAGTTCGTAGTTCGTTGTTAAAGACATCAAAGACGGACGACAGCAGACCGGAGATTTTTTAAATCTGAAAATTTAAATTATGGAACCGAGGGTCTTAATTTTACAGCTTTAGCTCGAACCTTTATCTTGCCGGTTTTCAAATTCGGAGATGTTGCTATTAACGATATATCTCCCGGTTCTCGCTCCGATTGCACGATAATTTGAGCCAGACCATTGAAAGCTTTGCGTTTCCACTGCTCCGCAGGATATATTAACTGTACTAAACCAGGATCGGTGTTCGGCTCGTCCCATTGATATTGTTTCCTGAATCTCTTACCGGTTACAGCATATTCATTTCTTCCCGGTTTAAGTATATTGTGATTCAGACGATACGATTGACCGGGAGCATCCCTTTTTACATTTTTAGCAATTAATTTACCATTAACGAAAATTGATTGATTTTCTACAATACTTTTTGTAAAAGGATTTATTTCTGTTCCCTTTGTAAACTCAGGAAGCGTAAAAGTACCTCTTACGACGATTAATGAGTCCGTATATACTCTCCAATCTTCACTTTGAGTCGTGAATGCCGCCTTCCAATCCGAGTCGTCAAATCCCAGAGCTGTTTCAGGGCGATTTTTGAGATTGTTAACCGCCAGTTCTTTTAAATTTTCGATTTTCGAGGTTTTTATAGTAGCAAAGAAACGGTCCACTTCATGACTCGCGGAATTGCCATTACCTACACCTATAATTTTGCCCGCCCCCTTAATAGTGAACGATATTTCATTATCGGCTGTCGGAACGACTCTTCCTTTTTCGTCTTCAAGTTGAACACTTATAACAGATACATCTTCCCCATCCGCTTTAATAGTCAATCTATCAGGTATCAAGCGAATAACCGATGGCTTGCCGGTCGTTTCAACTTTTTTAGTCATTATTTCTTTTCCGTTCTTATAGCCCCGGGCTAAAAGTAATCCCGGCTCATATTCTACATTCCATTCTATGTGAGAAAGTTTTTCCATCGGTTTTCTGCCGAGACTTCTATCGTTTATAAAAAGTTCTACTTCGTCACAATTACTGTAAGCCCAAACCCGTACTGTATCTTTTTTTTCTGTTTCCCAATTCCAGTGCGGAAAGATATGAAGCACTGGTTCGTCCGTCCAAACGGACTGCAGATAATAAAATACGTCCTTAGGAAACCCGCACAAATCAAGAATTCCGTACCGGGAGCTTACAGCAGGCCACTCCAGTGGATTCGACTCGCCGCGGTAATCGAACCCTGTCCAGAAGAACAGTCCCGCGAGAAACTTTCGTGCATTATAATATTTAATTCCGAGTTCAATACTTCCTCTCTCCGATGTACGGTCCATCTGAGCCATGTGTCCGTTCTCATAGTCATCTTCGTAGATGCCCCTGGTCCCCGCCCCGGTCGTTTCTTCGGTTCCCATGCCGGGTTTGTCGGGGAATTTTTTGTGGAATTCATCTATATCTCCGTGTACAAGATAATTAAATCCCATTACTTCTATCGGTATTGAAACGCCCTGTCCCCAACCGCCGGAGCTTGCTACAGTAGTAGGGCGTGTGCCATCCAGACGCTGCGCGAAATCCTGCATAGTCGAAGTAATTCGTTCTCCTTTGACATTGCCCTCAATCGCCCACTCCTCGTTTCCCAATGACCACGCGATAACACAGGGATGATTTCGGTCTCTTAGTATTAATCGCATCATCTGCTCTAAATGTTCCGGAGAAGTACCCATCAACCGGTTTTCATCCAGTACAAGCATACCCAGCTTATCACAGGCATCGAGCAGTTCGGGCGTTGGAGGGTTGTGCGAACAGCGGTAAGCGTTGGCTCCCATTTCTTTTAATCTGGCAATGCGGAACTCCTGCAGCGCGTCTGGTACTGAGGTACCGACTCCCGCGTGATCTTGATGGTTATTCGTTCCTTTCAACAAAACATGCTCACCATTTAAAAAGAAACCCTCATCCGGGTCAAAACGAATAAAACGTATACCAAAACTGGTTACATAATCATCCACCACCTCACCTCCGGAGCGCACTGAAGTATGGAGTTTATATAAATAAGGAGAACTGACCGACCAGAGTTTAGCACTATTAACTTTTATTCGACAGGTATATTCTTCCGTACGGTCAGCTTTTAAAGAAAAACCTTTTATTTCTTCGGTTGCGACCGTTTTTCCCGAAGAATCTTTTACCACTTGAATAATATCAAAAACCGCGTCTTTTTTAGCTTCATTATCAATACTTGTTCTTGTCGTAATTATAGCTAAATCTCCTTTGATTTCAGAAGTAACGAAGGTTCCATACTGAGCCACATGAAGCGGAGATGTTTTGGTTAGCCAAACATGACGATAAATCCCGGCGCCCTCATAAAACCAGCCTTCTTCCATAGTCGCGTCTACCCGAACAGCAATAACGTTATCTCCTCCGTAATTTAAGTAATCCGTAATATCGTATTGAAAACTGCTGTAACCGCTGTGTTCTTCACCGATGTAAAATCCGTTAATCCAGAGCATTGAATTACGATGGACTCCGTCGAATTCGATCGATATTCGCCGTCCCAGGTCAGATTCCGGAATAAAAAATCTCTTTCTATACCACCCCACACTGTTACCCGGAAAACCTCTGCCGATTGCCTTATAACCGTGACTATGACCGGCTGTACTTTTAAAAGGCAGCTCGACTGCCCAATCATGCGGCAGGTCTAGTACCCTCCATGCCCGGTCATCAAAACCGGGCGCGGCAGGGCCGTCCCCATAACCGGTTTTAGCAAAAAAGGAAAAATAGCCTGTACCATGGTCGAAATCCTTTTCAGGATTAAAAGCATGCCCTAAAGCAAACCTCCAGCCAAAATCCATTAAAAGATGTTCCCTTTCCAGACAGAAAGAATATATCGGTATTAAAACTACAAATAAAATCCAAATTATTTTTTTTATTTATCCTCCGCCTCTGTTTTAGTTAAATGGCTAAATTAAAAATTGTTAAATAGTACTCCCAACCACCCACTGATATTTCTTAATATTTTATGAAGTTCTATATTAATTGTCAACTACTATTTTCCTTTTTATCCGCGTCCCACTTTTAGGATTTGGAATTCAGGGATTAGGATTTAGGAAAAAAATAAAATTCTCTGTGTACTCTGTGAGTTCTCTTTTCTCTGTGTTCTCTGTGGTTCTGTGTATAATTTAGTCATAAGTCACTGGTCACTAGTCATTAGTCAAAAAAATAAAACAATAAAAATACCCGTTTATATCCATGGTTATTATTTATTCCGTCACCATACCTTTACACGGGATCAAATGGATTTTCTTTACGGAAATCCGGTAAAAATATCTCCCCTGCATCGGCTTCCTGCGTCCAGCCGTTTTCCAGACCCAGTTCCATTCTTTTTGCTTCAACGCACTTTATTTCATCTTCAGTAAGGCGAAGGTTGATTTCGGGAAATTGATTCGCGCGGTAAACGGGATAATACTGGCTCATCAGGCTTAAATGAATACTTTTATCGATTAGAGCGATTCTTTCCATAACAGCAATGCTGTTATGGAGATAACCGGGAAGGATCAAATGTCGAACAATCAACCCTTTTCGCGCAATACTATCCCTTATTTGCAAGTTCCCGACTTGACTATACATCTCTTTAATCGCTTTTTCGGCTAACCGGCTGTATTCGGGAGCATTTGAATATTTTACTGCTAATCTATCATCCGAATATTTAAAATCCGGCAGATAAATATCAACGAGTCCCTTCATTTCCCGGATAATATGTAGAGTCTCATAGGCATTGGAATTCCAGACAAAAGGGATAGTCAAACCGGATTCGCGGGCGAGGATAATCGATTCTTTTAAAGAACTCCACCAGGGTGTAGGAGTAACCAGGTCGATATTAACCGCACCTTTATCCTGTAAGTCAATCATGATATTTGCCAGTTCTCGAATAGAATATTCCTTACCGAGATTACCCTGTGAAATTTGATAGTTCTGACAGAAAACGCAACGGAGATTGCAACCGGAAAAGAAAATTGTTCCCGCGCCATACCGCTTTTCTTTGGAAGAAGGGCTTCCTACCAACGGCGGCTCTTCTCCAAAGTGCTTTCCATACCAGGCAATTTTTATTTTTCGGTCACTCATAATTTACTCTATATTATAATATAAATACTTCTCCGCAAGAATAACAAACAACAGAGGCTCTCCGCATTCAGCTTACCGCTCACGGCTAACCGCAGAAAAAACAAAAAAATTTGTGCTATTTGTGTGATTCGTTGTTGAAAAAATTGAGTTGTGTGTGGGTTAAAAAAACAAAGTATATTTTTTGTTGTTCCTTTGCGCTCTCTGTGGTCTTTGTGGTTCATATTACTACTTAATGGCTCCACCGCCCCAAAGACCTTGACAAAACAACTTCTAAGAATTAATATAAAAACAAAGGGCGGATAGCTCAGCCTGGTGAGAGCGCCTGC
>CAYRCN010000152.1:0-4789 GCA_964422805.1 uncultured bacterium
TAAAGTTAAAGAGTAGGTTTTTATCACTTGGAAATATTAGTAAGTATAGGAAAAAGTATCAAAATAATTAATTGGGTTTACGGCACGACCTAAAACTCTAACCTCGTAATGCAAATGCGTTCCGGTTACAAAACCTGTAGAACCCATTGCAGCAATTTTTTGTCCCCTCTTAACCTTCTGTCCTCTTTGTACGTAAACTCGAGCAAGATGGGCATATCTGGTTGAAAAACCATACCCATGATCAATTTCTATTGTATTTCCATACCCACCCCATCTTTTAACAGAGGCCACGACACCATCGGCAGTAGCCACAACAGTAGTATAAGGTCTATTGGCTATATCGTATCCGTAATGGAATTCACGTTTCCCGGTAATCGGGTGCCTTCGCCAACCAAAACCGCTTGTGATATAGCCTTGAGTGGGCCATATTGACGGAACATGTGAAAGCTTATCCTGTAACTCTCCTAACCTTCCACCTGCTTTCTCGAGGGATTGCTTCTCGAGCTCAACAAGATTGTAAATTCTGTCAATTTGATTTTCTAATCCTTTTACGCTGGAATCTAATTCTAACGAATAAAATTCTTTGCTTTGAGGAAATCCACCCACACCCATTAGCTTTGTCGATTTGTTTACAGGCTCTATTTTGCTGGTTAGAGATAAAATTTCATTGTTTTCGCCTACGCGGAAGAGACTTTCTTGTAGAACCGAAACGTCTTCTCTGATTTTAATGAGTTTTTGAAAATACTCCTGCTTTTTGAGCTCCAACCTAACGCACTCATCTAATAGAGCTTTCCTTTTGGTACCTTCAATAGTAATATAGGTGAAAGCCCCCAGGAATGTACTTAACAGTACGATTGTGTAGAATACTACCCTCTCGCTTAAAGGAATACCCCTCACTCGCCCTTTATCCGTAATAAAGAGTAACGTCCATTTCTTCATTGCTCCTATATTCTAATGATTTTAGGGCATTTTGTCAAGGTGTTTTTTTTGGGGATTTTTTTATAATTATTAAAGCGAAAATTAATATATATAGTAACCACTGTTCCCTTGTTTTTTAAAGCTTTTTATATATTCTATTTATGGAGGAAAAAATGAATAAACGTGTAAAAAATGTAATAAAAATAGGCTTAGTAGTAATTCTAATACTAATTATTGTATTTTTAACTATAAATAAACCATGGCAGAAAGGTTCTTTTTGCGGTTTCTCCGATAATTATCCAGTAAAGAATGTAATAATGATGGTCCCGGATGGATGCTCTAACAGTATACAAACTCTAGCGAGATGGAAAAAAGGAGATGCCCTTATTCTCGACAGCATATTAGTTGGGGCGGTTAAAACCTACATGGCGAATTCCGTTATTACCGGTTCGGCTGCTGCTGTTACTGCTTTTGCTACGGGTTATAAAACGACTAGCGGTTTCTTAAGTGTGGGTCCGAGAGCCGAAGACGTTTTAACCACTTTCGAACATCCCGGAAAAGAAATGGAATACCGACCACTGGCTACAGTACTGGAAGGAGCAAAACTTCAAGGTAAATCCACAGGGCTGGTAGCAACCAGCAATATAAGCCATGCAACACCCGCAGGTTTCGCCTGCCATGTTGACAATAGAAATAACTACAATGAAATTATGGAACAGATGGTTTATGAAAACATCGATGTTGCTTTCGGCGGTGGAAAACTGTATCTCTTGCCGAAATCACAAGGAGGAAAAAGAACCGACGAAGAAAACCTGTTAAAAGTCCTTCTTGATAGGGGTTATCAATTCGTGGAAACGGAAGAAGAAATGTCAAAAGTTGTATCGGGCAAAGTGTGGGGTCTTTTTGCTGAACATCATATGAGTGCAGATATAGACCTCCCTAGATTCTCACCCCATCAGCCTTCACTTGCAGAAATGACAGCTAAAGCCATCGAACTACTCTCTCAGGACAAAGATGGATTTTTCCTGATGGTAGAAGGCAGCCAGATAGATTGGGCAGGTCACGCCAACGATCCAATATATATGGTAACTGATTTTCTGGCTTTTGACGAGGCGGTAAAAGTAGCTGTAGATTTCGCCAGAAAGGATAAAAAAACCCTTATATTAGCTTTTCCGGATCATAACTGCGGAGCCTTGAGTATTGGTCACGGTGCTACTAAAAAACCATATTCCGAAACTAAAGTTGAAGACCTGATTTCTCCATTAAAAGGAATGAAAATAACAGCTGGAGCTTTAGAATATCAGCAAATAGGAACCGACCATTCTTATGCTAATGTTTCTAAACAAATAAAAAAATGGTGGGAAATAAATATAACCAGCGAGGATTATAGAGAAATAAAAGAACTTATGGATAAAGGGTTCCCTTTAAGCTACTCTATAAGCGAAGTAATAAGCAAAAACTATACCGTACTGGGATGGACATCACACGGGCACACCGGTGAAGACGTCCCTCTCTGGGCTTACGGACCCAATAGACCTGTCGGACTCTATGATAATACCAAATTAGCAGAAATTACAGCCTCTGCTTTAGGTTTTAATCTCGATGAAATAAACAGGGAACTCTTTGTTGAAACAGGAAAAATCTTTCCCGATTCTCGTCTCGATAAAACAGATACAGCAAATCCTGTTTTAAAAATTGAAGAACTGGAACTTCCCATAAACAAAAATTTGCTTGTTTCGGAAGACAAAACTTACGAATTAAAAGGAATTGTTGTTTATGCTCCAAAAACCGGCAAAGTATACATACCCTCAGAAGCTGTCCACCTAATCGAGAAATTAAAGATCAAATATTAAAATGCAAAACTACAAATCAAAGTTCAAAAATCAACAAGGGAAAATAAAACAAAGAGAATCAAAAATATCGCAAATTCTTTTCTATTCTTTAGTTGTGGGATGGGATAATTTTACATTTTAATCTGTCATTTTAATTTTTGATTTTTAATATTTAATTTTAAGAAAAACAAGAAACCGACTGTTAACACAACAAAAGCCATTCAAGAGCATGCTAAACAACAAAAATACTCTATAATAAAGATAATAGTTGACATAGAACGTTATTATCCGTATAATTTATAAGATTATGGAAGTTGAAATAAGAAAAATAGATGGTTTAAAATTAAAGGGGAAGGACGATACCGGGCATGAAATTGTGATAGACACGAAAAAAGAACTCGGAGGGCACGATTCCGCACCCAGTCCCATGAAACTTCTCCTTCTTTCCCTTGGAAGCTGTACTTTAATGGATGTTATTTCTCTCTTAGATAAAATGAGAGTGGATTATGAAGATATAAAAGTCAAAGTAACGGGAGAAAGACGTGATAAACACCCAAAAACTTTCAAGAACATCGAGATAAAATATACCATTTACGGAAAAAACCCAGATGAATCGAAAATAAAAAAAGCAATTGGTTTATCAACCGAGAAGTACTGTTCTATCCACGCAATGCTGGCTAAAAGCGCTTCAATATCCGATAGCTTTGAAGTGATTAGGAAAAAATAAAACCCGGAGGTATAATTGAGAGAAGATAAATTTACCCAGAAAGCAAAAGAGGCTCTTTCAATAGCGCAGTCTTCTCTTTCTAAATTCAACCATTCTGAGATGACTCCTCTCCATTTACTATACGGATTGCTCGACGACCCCGAAGGAGTCGTGCCAAAATTAATCGAAAATATGGCTTTGAATACGGATAAAGTAAAGAATAAAGTGTTAGACGAGCTGGAAAAGATTCCAAAAGCCTACGGCACAGTACAGGTCTACTTATCGTCGCAGGCAAATAAAGCTCTTGACAATGCCTGGGAAGAAGCACGCAGATTAAACGATAAATATATTGGCACAGAACATATACTGCTATCGTTGACCGACGATACCGGAAAAGCGGGAAATATACTCTCTGACTTCGGCATAAGCAAGGAAAAAATTTACGCATCACTAAAAAATGTAAGGGGCGAAGGAAGAATCGAAGACCCGGACGCCGAAAGCAAATATAAAATACTGGAAAGATATACCAGGGATCTTACGGAAGAAGAAGGAGATCCTGTTATTAATCGAGAAAAAGAAATCCAGAGAGTGATGCAAATTCTGATTAGAAAGACAAAAAACAATCCGGTGCTTATTGGTGAAGCAGGCGTTGGCAAAACCGCAATCGTTGAAGGGTTGGCACAAAGAATCAAGAGTGAAAAAGTTCCGGAATTGTTGAAGAACAAAAGAATCCTCGAACTTGATCTTGCCGGTCTTATAGCGGGAACAAAATTCCGAGGAGAATTCGAAGACCGCCTTAAAGCAATTATGGGCGAACTGGAGAAGAGAAAAGACGAACTTATTCTTTTCATTGATGAGATTCATACGGTAGTAGGAGCCGGTGCCGCAGAAGGGGCAATGGATGCTTCTAATATGATGAAACCTTTTCTGGCAAGAGGTGCAATGAAAACGATAGGAGCCACGACTATTTCCGAATACAGGAAACACATAGAGAAAGATCCCGCGCTCGAAAGAAGGTTTCAACCTGTATGGGTCAACGAACCATCAGTAGCCGACTCCGTAGAGATACTAAGAGGACTTAAAGATGCATATGAAAAATACCATGGAGTTGAAATAGAAGATTCCGCAATCGAAGCCTCTGTAAAATTATCGAAACGTTATATAACGGACAGGCACCTTCCGGACAAAGCAATAGATCTGCTGGATGAAGCATGCGCAAAACTTCAACTTGAAAAAGCCGATATTCCCGGAGACCTAAAAAAGAAGGAAGAAAAAATTAAAAACCTCCAGGAAGAAGCAAAAAAACTTGCGGAAGAAGGAGACCATCGCGGCG
>CAYRCN010000153.1:0-4745 GCA_964422805.1 uncultured bacterium
AAATAGTAATCCAGTTCTTCCGGCTTTAGAATTTCAATAAAAGAACCTTCTTTTGTCTTAAGTAAAGAAAGTAAAAGGTGCTCTGTACCTATTATTTGCCTGCCAAGCATTAGAGCCTCTTCCTTAGCCTCCTCAAGAATATTAAGAGAATCCTCCGATAATCCAATAGGCTGTTCCATAATCAACATATCTTCACCACTTTTAACGAGTCTCAATATTCGATTCTCAAGTAACTCAATATCTACTCCCACCTCTTCGATCACGGTAACTGCAATATTGTTTCCGTGTTTTAATATCGCAAGTAAAAGGATAACAGGTGTTACCTCACCTAACCCCGCTTCACGTGCTAAATCCTTTGATATTTTTACAACATCTATAAGTTTTTTTGTAAACCTCTCATCCATAAACATATTTCTATCCTCCTAAATTATTCCTTATTAGCCTGGCTCTCAGTATATTTTCTTCCTGTTTATTAGTAACTTCCTCATTCAAAACTCTTAAGTGCCCAGGGAGGGCCTGAAAAAGCCATTTATTCAAATCCGTAATCTTGATATCCCTTACAATACCTAAACTCACACCAAGTCTCACTGCAGCAGTCAAATTAAGGAAGTCGGTAATAGATAAAATCCTTGCATTCTTCAATATACCATAAGACCTCCAGATTTTATCCTCTGTCTCATATCCTACTTTTTGAGTTAAATATTCTCTACTACTTACTTCCCTATCAATTATACTTTTAATCTTTTTTTCGAACATTTTAAGTATTTCTTCTTCAGAGACACCCAGCGTAAATTTATTGCTTACTTCGAAGTAACTTCCCTCCACAGTTTCCCCTATATTAAAAAAACCACCTATCGAAAAAAGAGAATCTTCGAGGTCGTCAATAATATCTACAAATTTACCAGTAATAACAAGAGCAGGAAGATGAACCACTGTGGAAACTACCATACCTGTTCCAACCTTATCGGTTGAAGACGTAAAAAATCCGAATTCATTATCATACGCAAAACCGAATTCCTCGTTTAGCTCATCATCTAAACTATCACACTGAACAAAAGTTTCTTTCAGAGACAGTTCACCTGTAACGCATGATATTTCAATGTGCTCTTCGGAGTTTAAAAGAACTTCATTATTCTGCAAATCATTCAAAGCCAAACCAAGAAAGCTGCAATCCCTTAATTCATCTCTCGAGATGAAATTCCTCTCTGCAAAAAGTTCCCTTTCATCATCTTTTAGAGCCTTCAATTGAATAATATTTTCAAAAGAAGAATTAGTTGATACACCCTCAATAAGTAATTCCAAAAGTTCTTCTTTCTCTTTATCCGAATTTTTCATATTGAACTTATATCCTCCTAAGTTACGATAAAGAGAAACCTTTGAAAACAAAACCATATCAGAATAAGGGCCAACTTTTTCCAACCATACAGGGAGACTATCTAATAAAGAATCAATCATTTTTTTTCCTTATAGTTTTAAGTTCTTCCTTCCTTTCTTCAATCTTATCCCTTAACTTAACAGCTTCCTCGAACTTTTCATCCTCTACATAACCATCCAACTTCTTTTTCATCTCCAGGATTTCCTTTTTCACAAAAATAAGCTTACTATTTCCAACAGGTTCTTTTCCTTTATGCACAACACCTAATTGCGATTCTTTAAGAAATATCTTAATCTGGTCCTTAAAACTCGTATAACACCCCACACATCCTAGATTACCGGAATCTTTATACTCCTTGAAAGTAAGACCACAGGAAGGACATGTTCCGCTTTTAGCTACAACGGCATCCTCTTTGTTTTTAATGTCTATACCTTTTTCTCTGGCACACTCTTCACAAATATTTATCTCTCTAACAGTATCAGAGTCCACTTCATAATATTTATATTTTGCATTATTAGTTCCGCATAATTCACATTTCATTCTTTTTCAATCTTCCTTCACTTAAATTATATGTTTTTTCACCCATTTTTGCAACCCTCTGATTATGACTGACTAGAACCACGGTCATTCCTCTTTCTCGATGAATTTTACTCAACATCTTTAAAATTACACTTGCGTGTGCACGATCTAAATCGCCTGTAGGTTCGTCAGCGAGAAGCAATAAAGGATGATTTATAACAGCACGAAGCACTGCAACCCTTTGCCTTTCTCCTCCCGAAAGAGTCCTGGGTTTGGCATACATCCTGCCGCTAAGATCTACCAGAGCTAACAACTTTTCCGCTTCTTTATAAGCTTTTCCAATGGTACTACCCTTTATCAAAAGGGGTATAGCTAAATTTTCCAATACGGTAAAATCAAGAAGGAGATGATGAAACTGAAATATAAATCCTATTTTCTCATTTCTTATCTTTGCAAGCCTTTGATCCGGATACTTATAAAGAGACTTCCCTTGAAGAATAACTTCTCCACTATCAGGATGGAGTAAACCGCCCAAAATGTGAAGAAGTGTGCTTTTCCCGGAACCTGAAGGACCACTTATTGTAATAAAATCACCTTCTTCGACTTCTAAATTAACATCCTGCAAGACACTTATTTCTTCTTTCCCGGATAAAAAACTTTTTTTAACATCCCTAAGCGCTGTTATAACATTACTCATTTCTTATAGCCTCAACAGGATCAAGTCCGGCCGCTTTCTTTGCCGGATACAAAGCTGCCAGCAGAGATAAAGCTATAGCCGAAAATATTACTAAAAGAAAATCGAACAACTGCATCTCCACTGGTAGTTTGGTTAGAAAATACACATCTGAAGGCAAATCGATAAACTTATACTTCCCCAGAAGAAAACATAGAATCCAGGCAATAAATACCCCAAAAAAGGCACCACCACCACCCACAATCAGACCATCTATCAAGAATACTCTGGTAATTGAAGAAGCAGAAGCGCCCAGTGCTTTAAGAATTCCTATTTCTCGCATCTTTGCCAGCACGATCAAAACCAAAGAAGAAACAATATTAAAAGCGGCAACAATTATTATTAAAGTCAGTATTATAAACATTACCTTTTTCTCAATTTCAAGAGCCCTTAAAAGTATCCTGTTTCTTTCCATCCAGTTCATTACTCGATATGGATAACCGAGTTCAGCGACAATATCTATAGCAAGATCAGGAGCATCGTAGGGATCATCAACCGTAAAATCTATACCCGTAACCCCGTCGATTCCAAAAAGAATTTTCGAGTTTTCAAGTGACATTATAGCAAGCGTCGCATTGTACTCGTACATTCCCATATCGAAAACCCCGGAAAGGATATAATCCTCCGCGGGAAGAAGAAAGCCAAAAGGCGTAGGAGCGGAAGAAAAAGGAGCTGAAATTGTTATTGTATCCCCTACATGAGCCCACAGTCTCTTAGCGAGGTAATTTCCAAGAACAACTCTTCTACCGGAAAGATCGAATTCTCCTATTTCGATATTCTTAGGAATATCCGAAACAAGATAAAAAGAATTAGGGTCGACTCCTCTTATTATAGCTCCATCTGTTTGATTATCATGTTTTAAAAGCGCTTTTTCAAAAATATAAGGTGTCGCTTCCCGAATCTGAGGAACACTTTCTTTTAAAGTGTCCACAATCTCTTCCCAATTCTTAATGGATTTTTGATCTATTGTTAAAACCGTAAGAGGAGCGCTGGCTCCCAGAACTTTGTTCTTAAGGTCAGTCTGCATACCATTCATTACCGACATCACAACTAAAAGCGTAGCAACTCCTAAAGTGATACCTCCGGCTGCGAAAAGCGTTATTAAAGACCTGAATCCCTCGCCTTTCCTAATTCGGATATACCTTTTAGCAAGAAAATATTCGATATTAAACAGTTTCTTCATATAATCAGTATATCCTTTTTGCCCTTTTGAGCAAGGGGGATAAGTGCTATTTTTCATTGTAATTCAAATAAATACGCTTAAAAATAAGCTATTGATATTTCCCTTTCTTATCGTAGATTAAATATTAAAATTTAAAAATCAAAATGACAAATAAAAATGAAAAATTACACCATGTCCTTTAAAGTTTTTCGTTTTTATTTCATCTTTGAACTTTAATTTGTAATTTTGCACTTTGATATTTGATTTTTAAATTTCGACGGCTCCGACTTCTCTTCATGCCCCTTTCTCTCTTTGAATATCTGTATTAATCCTTTTCCGTCTCACTATTCCAGGCTATCCAAAAAATCCTTAATTCCAAACTATATGAATATCTTTAGAGCAGATTACTTCTCTAAGACAAATATATAGCCGTGAGATTCGACTGCATAGGCCCGGGAACCATCAGGATTGAAAACAAGCTCAGTAAACGAACCGGCATCCGGGAATTCGAGTTTCTCAACCATGGCAGGATTTGCTGGGTCGCTGACATCGTAAACGCTAATAAAATCAGAACCGTAATCACACAGGAAAAGATATTTCTCATCCGGAGTAAGAGTCATACCAAACTCCCCAATATCCGGATCAAATTGAGTAACTTTCGTGAAGCTCGAGAGATCGACAACATAGACATCGTCATTAAGATGCGAAATAAAGGCATATTCATCATCAGGAGTGATCAGAATAATCTCGGGACCGTTACCGACCGAGAGTTGTCGGTTGACAGTCATCGTCGTTGGATCGAGTTCATAGAAGATGTCGCCGCTCTGGTTGACCGCATAGAGTTTTGTCTCGGCGTGGTTCAGGTCTACATCCATGATCCAGGGCAGAAGGACGCTGTCGATCATTGCCCCGCTTGAGACATCGAACTTCGTGATACAGCCGTCCCCGGCCGTCGC
>CAYRCN010000154.1:0-4716 GCA_964422805.1 uncultured bacterium
GCAAAGCTTTTCGTATCGGTCCCGATTTCTCTTTGTGAGATAATAGATTTTTTGTCTGTAAGCAAATATTCTATGGGGTCTTCGATAGTAATAATGTGCTTTCTTCTATTCTGGTTAATATAATCAATCATTGAAGCAAGAGCAGTTGATTTTCCCGAACCGGTTGTTCCGGTTACTAAAACCAGACCTCTTGCGGCAAACGCCAAATCGTTGAGTACGACAGGGAGATTGAGCTCTTCAATAGTTTTTATTTCCCTGGATATAGGTCTTATGGCAAGAGCTATACTACCTCTTTGAATATATATATTCACTCTGAATCTTGATATGCCGGGTATGCCGATACCAAAATCTGCTTCCTTCTCTTTCAGGAACATCTCCTGTTGTTTCTTTGTCATAAGAGAAGAAGCGGCTATTCTAACCTCTTCTTTGCTGAGCTTATTCAATTCCATAGGTGCAAGTTCGCCGTTTATTCTTAGGATAGGAGGTGTTCCTACCTTCATATGAAGGTCTGAAGCATCGCTATCTATCATTTTTTTCAAAATAGGTTTAAGGTCCATAATTTATCATTTCCTAACCTTGAATAAAGGTTGGTTATATTCTACGGGTCCTTCATTAACGATTAAAACTTCTACAATTTCTCCCTTCACATCGGATTCGATTTCGTTCATTATTTTCATAGCTTCAATAATACAAACCACGTCGCCTTTCTTTATTTTATCTCCTATATCAACATAGGGAGGAGCATCGGGGGTTGGCGCTCTATAGAAGGTTCCAACCATAGGTGACCTGATAACATAAATGTCGGTTTCTTCTTTTTCTGCTTCTTCTGTGGAGGAGCTTAGCTCTCGTGTTTCGTTACTTTTTAAGTTGCTTACAGATACTTTTGGGGCAGAGCCTTTTGTGTTTTTCGATATTCTTACTCTTGTCCAGAACCGCTGGAATTCAATTTCCTCTAAATTGCTTTCTTCGAGAACCTTCATCATTTTTTTGATAAATCCTATATTCATTGTTTCTCCTCTGTTATCGTTTCTTAAAATATATGAATCTGACAACGATAAGTCAAGAGGGTAATACCCCCCTACGGATAAGTGTGGAAAAGCAAGAATATTAGGCTGACAGCTGACTCGACACCCCTAATTTTTTACATGTGAAAAACCAGATAATAAATATTACTATTTAGTTTTGCCTCTTGGGGTCATTCGGAAAAGCAACAAAGTACAGGTTATTACGACCAAAGAGTTTCCTAAATCCGAAAATATTTCGCCGCGGAGCTTTTAAGGAAAAACAACGCTAAACCGTAAGAAATTAAGCCCAATGAAAACAAAATATAGCATAAAAAAATCATTTAAATACTCCTTCTGTTATGCCGGAATATAAACGCTTTTCCTTTTTATATTCTACCGCAGGTCGGATTATACTGGTCTATGATTTCGTCTACTATTTGTAACCTTCCTTTTTCATCTAAATCGGGTGTGTAGAGAACGGCATAGCCCAAGGCGCTGGGGCAGTTACGGACCCAGCAGCTCGATCTCTCGTTATCCTGCAGTCTTAATTTTACGTTTTCTGATTCTCCTATATCTACAAGTACGTCCTTTTCGTATTGCCGACAAAAAATCGCGTATAAACCAGGTTCATCGTCAAGGTATGTTGGTGAGGAATAATATCCCTCGAAGGAATAATTTCCTATCTCAACGCTCACAAAATACCTTCACGGAGAATATTCCCATAGCTGGAATTTTTCACCCAGATCATCGAGAATATAAACTTTTCCGTCGCCTGAAACTCTCGCAGTCCGGCAAACGTCAGTGTGTCCAGAACTATACTTTATTACGAAGTCCGCCATTATCCTGCCTCTGGGGCTTACTTTTATGATACGATCCTGCATTAATCCTTTTACTCCGACTTTTAAATATAAATTACCTAAGGAGTCGATACCGATTATTTCAGGAATGCCGTTTTTTAACTTAAGCTTTCGTATTGAAAGTATTAGTCTATCTTCTTTGTTGTAAATACAGAAATCTGCTTCAGTTGTTTCCTGCATATAGTATTTACCCTTTGTGACGATGTAACCCCTGTGCTTATCTCTTACTTCAATAATGTTGCCAGTAGTGTCTACTTCTATTATTTCGTTTTCTTTGTTAATTTTGGGGTTCACAAGCAAAATTGTATTACGGTCGGTTACTTCCAGGGGGGTTATTTTGGGCGTTATGGGAGGTACGAGTCTTTTTAGATCGAGTATACGTTTCAGTATCATATCTATATCGTAAATGCCGATGTTGCCGGATGTATATTCTATATATATGTTATCGTTCTTGTCGAAGGCAATATCCATGAGAGGATTCTTTGCGTCTTGCGAAAAACTTTCGACATAATTACCATTTTTATCATATTTTACTACCCTTTTATTTAAGAAATCCAGGACGAATATTTCCTGCCTGTTATTAATGCCGAAACTCGTGGGACCGGTAGGTAAATAATCAATTGTTTTCCAGCCTAACTCTCCGGGCCCGGAGCCAATATTACCCTCAATAAACAATCTCTCGCTATACTTTTGTTTAAACAAAAAACAGTTTGAAAGACCAAGTATGATTAAAAGACCAAGTGTACTCAAACATACAATATTCTTTTTACACACTTTTACCTCCGGATTGTTTTCTTTAATTCTAAAGATTACCTGCCAATAAGTCAAGGGTAGAATCAAAACATAACCCCTTGACATTTAATCTTTTTCCAATACGGTTTAAAACAAAGGATTATGTTAAATGATTTATTTGCGTTTGGTGTAGAGGTCAAAAGTGAAAAAAGAATTTCTAAAACTAGAGACAGAGAGGCTTTTACTGAGATTGTTTGATTTGTCGGACGCCGGGAGGGTGAGAGAATTAGCCGGAGATAAAGAAATTTCGAATACAACTTTGAATATTCCTCATCCATACGAAAAAGGAATGGCAGAAGAATGGATATCAAGCCACCGTATTAAATTTGAGTCGGGAGAATGCGTGCATTTCGCCATTATCTTGAAATCAACTCAGGAATTGATTGGAGCAATAGGCTTAGTCATAGATAAGGCTTTTAATAGGGGAGAATTAGGGTACTGGATAGGAAGAGAGTATTGGAATCAAGGCTATTGTACGGAAGCTGCCAGAGTTGTTTTAGAATATGGTTTTAGCCAGTTGCTCTTGCATAAAATTACCTCATCTCATTTTGCAAGAAATCCTTCGTCTGGAAAAGTAATGCGTAAGATAGGATTGAAAAAAGAGGGCTTTTTAAAAAAGCATGTTGTTAAAAAAGGTAATTATGAGGATCTTGTGGTATATGGTATTCTTAGAAAAGAGTGGGAAGAGGAAAACGAATATAGATAGCAGTTCAAGTTGCGCAGTTGTAATAAGAAAATTCTCTGTTGTTCTTTTTTTGTTTTTGTTTTCCTGTATTAATCCAAATTTTGCCGGTGTTGATCAGTCTTATCGAAGTACCGGCATGGTCTTAGCAGACGGCAATACTTCTTATAGATATCTTCTGTACTTACCAAAGGATTACGGACGACATCCTTCCAGGGAATGGCCTCTTTTAGTATATCTTCACGGGAAATCATGTCGAGGGTACAATTTGGAGAAATTGAAAAAGTACGGGCCTCCTTATCTCGTAAGCAAGGGATGGAATTTCCCTTTCATTATTGTATCTCCGCAGTGTCCCCCGGATAAAATTTGGAGTACGGATGATTGGTTCCCTTCTTTATACAAGAGTTTGTCGAATAAGTACAGAATCGACAGGAGAAGGATTTACCTTACGGGTATGAGTATGGGTGGTTCAGGAGTTTGGGCCCTGGCAATAAAGCATCCGGAATATTTTGCGGCAGCTATTCCTCTGTGTGGGGGGTGGAGTACGAAGAATATTAAGGCGATGAAAAGTGTGCCGGTCTGGGCTTTTCATGGGGCAAATGATAATGTTGTATCCCCAACAGAGACCGAGGAAATGGTCGATGCTTTGATAAATGCAGGAGGCAGAGTAAGATATTCCAAGCTTAAAGGACAAGGGCATTCCATTCATAAGGTTTACGAAAACAGAGAGATGTATGAATGGTTGCTGAAACATGGGAAGTAGAGAGCAGGATATAAGGTATAGTATTTAGGGTATAGCGAAAAATTTTATAGTCTTTGTGTGCTTCCATCAAATGTAAATTAAATATTAAAAAGTAAAATGCAAAGACTAAAGAATAATAGGATGCAGATTTACGCAGATTCAGAAGGATTTTTTATTTGTTGTTTTTTTTGTTTATTTTTGAATTTTGATTTGTGATTTTCCATTTTGATATTTAATTTTTACATTTTCTTTAGCTCTGGATTCTCTTTTCTATTTTTTATCGTTTCTTTTTCTCTGAACGCTAAGCCCGCCGTCGGATTCTAGGCGGACGATTTTCGCTTCTGAATAATACTGTATATTTTTTTCTCTTAGTTTCGCACGTAATTGATCTTCCGTGAGGTTTGTTTTAGCAAAGTTTTTCTTTATAAGTTTTCCGTTTTTGATTATAATGGCTGAATCCCCGTATATCATTTTTGTTATTTCTTTCGGTGCCCTGCAGGCTAAATATTCAAGTACATGAATTAATACGGCGATGGTGCATATGGCTATTATGGAACGAAGGAGAGATACAACTTCTTCAGGATAAATCATAACATCGCCCACTGCCGAGCCGAGAGCTATTACTATTAGTATGTCGAA
>CAYRCN010000155.1:0-4689 GCA_964422805.1 uncultured bacterium
GAAGCGGTAAGAGAATGGCGCTTCCAACCTTTAGCTCCTAACGTCAAACAATCAATCCAAACCGGCATTGTTACAATATATTTCGAGATAAAATGATTCTCATCCTCCTATCTCTTTCGTTAAATCTTGCTAAGGATCCGCTTGGAAAAGATATCTCAGGCAACAGATGTCACATTCTATCCGGAAAGTCTCTACATATCGCAGTGCAGGCTACCGAAGGAGATAAACCTTTAGCCGATAAATGGATTAAATTTATCCCTCATAACGGGATAGTTTCTCAGGATTCGGTAAAAACCGATAATACCGGATTTGCCAGTATCAAATTTATTCCGGAAAAAGAGGGATGGGTAGAAGCAAAAGCAAATGGGGAATCCCTAGAAATCAAACCTAATGTTATTCCCAGGCAACAACTTATAAAATTATTACTATCGGTAATAATCGGAATTGTCCTCATATTGATGGGACTCGATCACACAAATAAAGGTTTCTCCCGGTTGAGCGGCGAAAAAATAAGACAGATGCTCTGGAAAATGACAAGAAATCCAATTCTTGCTTATCTTTCGGGAGTAATTCTTGCCGTGCTCTTTGAATCCAGCATTTTAACGGGATTAATGTTGCTTGGGCTACTTGAATCCTCTCTCATTAAACTTTCAACCGCGCTTATTGTGCTCTCGGGAGCAGCTCTTGGCTCTACTTTTACAGTACAGATAATAGCAACTGATGTAATCCGGTTTAGCCCTATTATAGTTCTAATTGGGTTCATACTCTGGCAAACAAAAACAAAACTGAGCTATATAGGAAGAATTCTTCTCGGTTTCGGATTGATATTTTTCGCTATATGGTTAATAAGAGACAATATCGAACCACTAATAAATATATTCACACCCAACATAAATCCTATTTTACTGTTTCTCTCTGCGATTATTCTAACATTTCTTTTCCATTCAAGTGCGGGAGTCCTTGGCTTAATGATAGCATTTGTAGGAGTTCTGGATTTGTCCACAGTAATACCGGTAATACTGGGAGTAAATATAGGAACATCGTTTTCGATACTGGTTGATTCCACTCGTTTCTCTTCCTCCAGGGATAAAGCAATGGGAGTGGGATACTTAATACTTAAAGTATTATTTGTTTTATTTTCTTTTTATCTTCTTTTCCTGCCTAAAAGCTTTATACCGGACTCAAGAGGCATTGCCAACTTTCACTCTCTTGTAAACATCTGGGGTTTTATCTTAATCCCATTTTGTTTTCCCCTTGCGAAATTCTTAAATAAGATATTCGGCGCAGAAAAATCCAAACTTAAACTCGATCCTCTATTCTTATCCTCTTCCACTGTTGCCATAGCAAAATCTTATGAGGTTATCCGTGAGTCCATGGGAGTCACAAGAGCCATGTTTAATGATACACTTGACGTATTTAAGCATAATAACGATGCGCTGAGAAAGATTATAATTTCCAAAGATAATATCGTAGATAAAAATCAGGAAGAACTAGTTTCTTACATTTCCAAACTCCTCGGGCAAGAATTATCAAATCGAGAAAGCAACAAATGCGTTACAATACTAAAAATAGCAAACGAGATAGAACATATAGGGGATTTAATAAGTAAAAACATTATGAATTATGCGGAAAAGAAAATAAAAGAATCCTATTTTTTCTCTAAAGAAGGATTTCATGAAATAAAAAAATACCACGAAACCATTCTTTTAAACATTAAAGAAGTAGAAGCCGCTCTTTCCTCGATGGACAAGGATATAGCCAGCGATTTACTTTCGAGACAGAAAGAAACTGAGGAAAAGTTAAAAAAATTCAGAGAAAGCCACATCAACCGCTTAAAGGAAGGTAAGCGTGAAAGTATCGATACAAGTGCAATACATCTCGACCTATTGAATGATTTTGACAGGATTAACTATCATATATACAATATTTCAAAAGCCATAATGGGTAAATTATGATTGCCGAAGACCACCTTGTATCCTGCGAAGAATTTGAAGGACCTCTTGATCTTTTACTTTATCTTGTAAGGAAACAAGAAATTGCCATAAGAGATATTTCTCTTTCACGAATCACAAGAGAGTATTTACTATTTGTAAAAGACCTCGAAGAAATAGACTTCGACGGAGCGGGAGAATTTATAAGGTACGCTGCCACTCTTCTTGCCATAAAAGCAAAGGGAATTACTCAAGAGGAAGAACCTGACGCCGGCGAGGGAGATTTCGAGACAAAAGAATCACTTATTGAAAAACTAACCAAATATAAAAGATTCAAAGGAATAGGCATCTATCTTGGAGAAGAGCTAAACCTGGCAAACGCAATGTTCGGAAGACCTGATATCGATACCGAAAAAGAAGTCCATATTTCAATTAACGGCTTAAAATTTTTGCTCGAAAAAATAAAAAAGAAAGACCCTTTCAATCCGCCAACCACAATTTTATTTCATATTGACCATCTTATAGAAAACTTATTGACAAAACTAAAAGATTTCGGAAAGTTCATTTTTTCCAAGATTACCGCCGACGCCGAAAGCAAAGAAAAAATCGGACTTTTCTTTGCTCTTCTTGAAATAGTAAGAAGAGGTAAAGCGAAGGTTTTTCAGGAAAAGCCTTTCGAGGAGATAATCGTAGAAAAAAAGTGAAAACCGAATACAAATATTTATCAAAAGGAATAAAAACCCTTCTAAAAAAAAGAGAAGTAACAAACCAAAAAACCCTCGAGCGCTTTCTTTTCCCCACTTTTGAAAACCTTCATCCCCCGGATGAAATTCTGAAAGCCGCGGTTTCTAAAGTTCAGGATTTTATAAAAAAACGCAAGAAAATTCTTATCTGGGGAGACGAAGACGTAGACGGAATAACCTCTACTTTGATCATGACAACACTATTCCGTAAAGCTTTTGGAATTAAAGTCCAGCATTACATTCCCAGCAGAGGAAAAGAGGGTTACGGACTTTCACGTTTAGGGATAGACAGAGCGCATAAAAAAGGCATAGACCTTATAATCACAGTGGACTCGGGAACAAGCAGCATTGTGGAAGTAGAATACCTTAAGAAAAAAGGCATGGATGTAATTATAACAGACCACCACGAGTTAAAAGAAAAGCTCCCCAAAGCAATGATAATAAACCCAAAGCTGAACTCTTTCGGATATAAATATTTATCCGGAGCGGGAGTTGCATTTAAGTTTGCGGATTGCATGTTTCTTGATTATGCCGGTAAGACAACCGTAGAATGGGTAGAAGAGATACCCGAAATCCCGGCGTTCGCATTTATAGGAACACTAATAGACAAAGTCCCCATACTTGATGAAAATAGAATAATATTTATCGAAGGGTTAAAATGTTTAAAGAACTCGAGAAAACCTCCCTTTTCTTTCCTCTCTGAGAAAAAAAACATCCTAAAAGCAATTATTCCTCTTGCTGCAGGAAAAGAAAATCTTACATGGGAGTTTTTTTCTGCCCGAACTTCAGCCGATGCAGAAAACATTTACGCATTGTTAAAAAGTAAAAATCTAAGTTGGAATAAGCGCGCTCGCGGGGAATTCTCTTCTATAAAAAACGAGTTAAACAAAGGACATCTGGTAATATTGAAAAGTGATCTCGACTATAAAATTGCGGGCGGGGTTGCCGGCAGAATAAAAGATTACTGCAAAAAACCGGTTTTTATAATCTATCCTGTAGATTCTAAAATCAGAGGCGAAGGAAGAAGTCCTGAGGGTTTCGACCTTCTTTCGGTACTTAATGAGGTAAAAGATTTACTAATAGATTACGGCGGTCACAAGTGCGCATGCGGATTTGAACTTAAAAAAGGGAAAGAAGAAGAATTTAAAGAAAGAACCGAAGTTCTTTTAAAAAAATACAAGGCAAAAAACACATATGATTCAAAATTAAATTTAAGCGAAGTAGCGGAAGATTTAAAAAATTTGATAAATAAAATGGAACCGTTCGGCAATTGTAATCCTCCGCCGGTTTTCCTGATCAACAACGTAAATTATGAAAAAGAGGGAGAAGATTTTTTTCTTTCCAACGGAAAAACAAAACTAAAACTCACAGGGGTAAGAGAAATGCCTCCTCCATCCAAAAAGGTTAACGCTTATTTGGAAATAAAAGGAGGAGAAGTAACATTAAAGAGATGGGAATGGATAAAAGAATAAAACTTGATAAAAACCTTCTCATTCTTCTCGCCTTGTTATTAGTGGCAGGAGCTTTTCTCCAATATACGGCTAATTATCCGGGAGACCAGACGTTTTTCAAAAACCATCTGATATGGATAGGGATATCTCTACTTGTCGGTTCTCTGATTCTTTTTTACCCCCTCAACGGATTAAAGGATATAGCATTAATCCTATACATAATAGGAATAATTCTTCTTATTATTGTTCCTTTCTTACCTAAAAGCGATGGAAGATGGATAAAAATCGCACGCTTTCAGTTTCAACCCTCTGAAGTAACGAAACTTTTCTTTATAATATTCATGGCAAAGGTTCTCTCAAAGATAGAAAATAAAAAAGTAAACATGCGAGACCTTAGATTGCCTCTTATAATCGCAGCCGTACCTGTACTTCTTGTTTTTATAGAACCAGATATCGGAACATCCGCAATTTTCCTTTTTATTTTTCTGGGTGTGGTAGGAACTCTTAATATAACTATACCGCGGTATATACTTTTTGCATCTCCGCTAATTTCGTTTTTATGCG
>CAYRCN010000156.1:0-4631 GCA_964422805.1 uncultured bacterium
CTATTGTCGCTCCTTCACTCTGAAAATTGAGCCAGTGCTTTAAGATAACCAAATGGCCGGAACTGGATACAGGAAGAAATTCGGTTAAACCCTGAACTATACCTAATATTAACGATTTCATTAAATCCTGCTTAAAATTAATGATATAACGCCAGGTACGATTAAAATTTTTAGTATTCTTTGTGTATTGCTGAACCAGATAGGAGTGGCTTTTGCTCTTTTAATCATAATCAAAACAGGCAAAACAATACCGGGAATAGCGCAAACCGCGAAGAGCTTACCGAATATGAAAGAGTTGAAAAATATCCACAGAATTAAAATCCATAATGTAAACAGAACTAATTGACGGGTACGTCTTATACCGAATACAACCGGGAAGGTACGTAAACCAGCCTTTCTGTCTCCCATAAGATCTTCTCCATCCTTTAATATTTCTCTTGGCAGGTTGAGAAAGAATATTAATGAGGAGGGTAATATCGAATTTTTTAGATTGAGGAAAGCCCCGGAAGCAAGAGCTCCGGCTATGATAGTAAGAGAAAGCAATAAAGCTACTGTAATGTTCCCTATTAGAGGACGTCTTTTTAAGATAGGAGTATATATAATGAGCAAGAACGTAGCTGCTAATCCGATTTTCAATAAATTCAGGTCAACAATGGTTAGTAAAATATTGCCCAATGTAAAAAGAGAGATAGAAATTAATAAAGTTTGTTTTCTCGTTAACTTGCCTGAAGGAATTAACCTGTCAGGTCTGTTTATTTCGTCGGTTTCGACATCGAAGTAATCATTTATAAGATTGCCGGCTATGGTTATTATGGCTACTGATAAAGCGGCAAGATAAACATGGATTCCAATATAAGCCGGTGTTAGGAAACCACCAAGAACTACAACCGCTCCTGCTGTTAGAGCGTTAAGAACCCTCATTATTTAAAGCCCGACCACATTTAATAACATATGACAAGAAGTCAAGCTGTTAGCTATTAGCCTTTCGCCTTTGGCTTTTATTTTTGAAAGAGTTAAAAGCCAACAGCCAAAAGCGAAGAGCTTATTTATTGTTTTTCGCATTTTAATATTTGATTTTTAATTTAAGTGGCTTCGCCACATTATGAGACTTTTGCTCCTGCTGGGACATCCTCATCCGGAGTGATAATTGAAATTTTGTCTCCGCTGCTTGCCGCAAGAAGCATGCCTTCCGATTTAATTCCTCTTATCGTTGCGGGTTCCAGATTAGTTATAACCACGATTTTCTTATTCAGTAGCTGTTCCGGAGTATATTGTTCTTTGACTCCGGCTATGAGAGTGCGTTTTTCTCCCGTATTTACAGTGAGTTTGTATAGTTTGTCGGCCCCCTTCACATCTTCAACTTCTTCTATTATACCTACTTTCAAACCCATCTTTGTGAAATCATCGATTGTAATGTGAGTCATATTCAACCTCCTTAATTGTTTTTCTATATCAATGTCTTCAATTTTTTTGAAAAGCGGTTCGATCTTTCCGATTTTATGATCTTCAGGAAGTTCTATTTCCTTTAGTTTATCCCATTCTTTTTCTTCGAGTTTTAATAGCGAGAAGATTTTGTTTGCGGTGAAAGGTATAAAAAGTTTCCCGATTGTACCCAGAACGTGAGTCAGGTGAGAACAGAGATAGATAGTAGTAGCCATTCGCTGCGGGTCTTTTTTTCTGCTTTCCCAGGGTTTCATTTGGTCGTAGTACCTGTTTCCTGTTGTGCTTATTTGCATCAGTAATCTTATAGCCTGTCTGAAATTAAATTTTGAAAGAGAAGCGTCTAATTTGTCTATTATTGAATTAACTTCTGATAGCATTTTTTTATCTTTTTCTGAGAATTTACCAGGTTTTGGTATTCTGCCTTCAGTATATTTATCTATAAATTTAAGCGTCCTATTTACGAAATTTCCAAGGTTGTTTATAAGTTCCTGATTAACTCTTTCCTGAAATTCCTTCCATTTGAATTCCGAATCCCTTGTTTCAGGCATTATGCTGCACAAGTAATATCTTAGAAAATCGGGTTCGAAATTTTCCAGATATTCATGTAACCAGATGGCCCAATTTCTGCTTGTGGAAATTTGTTTCCCCTCTAGATTTAAGTATTCGTTTGCCGGTATTTCATCAGGCAAAGTGAATTCTTCTGTACCCATGATGATTGCAGGCCAGATTATGCCGTGAAATACAATATTATCTTTTCCTATAAAGTGAATCAATTTGGTGTTCGGATCTTTCCAATAGTCCTTCCATCTTTCCGGCTGCCCTATTTTTTCCGCCCATTCTATTGTTGAAGAGATGTAGCCAAGAGGAGCATCAAACCATACATAAAGAACTTTGTTGGCCGGTGCATCATCGAGAGGTACGGGGACACCCCACTCTAGATCTCTTGTTATCGGTCTGGGCTTAAGGCCTTCTTTTAGCCAGCCTTTTAGATAACTTTTTACGGTTTTTCTCCATTTCTTTTTTTCAATCCATTCTTCTAATTTGCTTTGAAATTTATCGAGTAGAAGATACCAGTGTTTGGTCTCTTTCTTTATTGGTGTTGTTCCGCACAATTTACACCTGGGGTTTTTTAATTGATCTGCTTCCAGCCAACTTCCACAGGAATCGCAGGAATCTCCTCTTGCTTCATCAAAGTCACAGTATGGACAAGTCCCTTCTACGTATCTGTCGGGAAGAAATTTCTTGCAGTTTTCACAGTAAAATTCTTTACTTGTTTTTGCTTCTATGTAGCCTTTTTCATATAGTTCGAGAAAAATTTTCTGTGATAAATCATAATGAATTTTTCTTGAAGTTCCGGAGAAATTGTCGAATTCAACTCCTAATTTTTTTAAAGATTCCTTTATTATTTTATGGTAACGTTTTACCAGATTCTTGGGTGAAATTCCTTCTTTTTCAGCAGATAGGGTTATTGGAACACCGTTTTCGTCGGTTCCGCAAATATAAATTACATCGGCGTGTTTTTTTCTTAAAAAACGTGTATAGATATCAGCAGGCAGATATACACCAGCAAGATGTCCGATGTGAACCGGACCGTTAGCGTAAGGTAATGCCCCTGTTACTATTATTTTTCTTTTTTCTTTAATCTGATCCAAGTATCGCCCTTTTTCTTGATTTCTTCAATGTGAATTTCTTCCTGAGTTTCATCAGGATTTGAAACCGTTACAATTCCTGTTAACATATTTCTATGAAGTACCTGGCTGTTTCCTTTCTCTGTTTTGATCAGATTATCTCTTTCGGGGAATTCCTTACTTGTTTTATCATAAAAATTGTATTCATATTGCAGACAGCAAAGTAGCCTTCCACACAGACCGGAAATTTTTGAAGGGCTAATATAAATGTCCTGACTTCTTGCGGTTTCAAGCTTTACTCTTGGTTTTTCTGCTAAAAAAGTATTGCAGCAAAGTGGGCTTCCGCATAAACCTAATCCTCCCATAAATCCAGCATAATCTCTGACCCCCATATGCCTCAGTTCTATTATGCAATTAAATTCTTTTTTTAAATCTTTTACCAGGGTTCTAAAGTCTATTCTTTTATCGGCGAGGAAGTAAAATTTAAGCCTCTTGCTATTCCATTCTTTGTCTACGCCGACTACTTTCATGGCAAGTTTATAATGTTTTATTCTCTTTTTACAGAAGCTGAGGGCTTTTTCTTCATCTTTTTGAATTTCCTTTAATTTTTCTTTTTCACTATCGTAAATAAGATGAAGCACCTTCCCTTCCGGTTGTAATTTACAATGTATTTCGTCTCCAGCTTTGCCCGCGAAGCGCTCATTTTTTATTTCGCAGAGAATATACTCTCCATTTTTGAGTGTAAACTCTGATTCCATAGGATATTTGACGCCGTGGAATTTTACAAAGTACAACATTAGACTTTTAACATAAGATAAAAAATAATTTTTTCTGCACTGATATTTGAGTAGTAGTACCGGTAGGCTTTTTTTAGAAGGTAAAAAGTATCCCAAGCTTTACTAAATGTGATTTCTTTATTTTTATATTTATCTTCTATCTTTTTCTGTAAGTACTGTAACATAGATTCTATATTCCATTCTTTTCTTAGTTCTTCGGACCAGTTTTTTAAACGTGATTTTGATGAAAGAGAAAAAAACACCTCTTCTATTCTTTCCTCTAAATTTTTCTTAGAATTTAAAAAGAGGGTTTCTTCTATACCTCTTCCAAAACGATTAATAGATTCATCTTTCAAGATTTCTTTCTGCAGCGCAAAAGGCAGAGGACTAAATCTCACAGTATGGCTTCTCGATACGATTGTTTCAGGTAAAAAGTGTTTCTCCGTTGTTATCAGTATAAAGATCACGTTTGGAGGTGGTTCTTCAAGGATTTTCAAGAAAGCGTTGAACCCTTCTGTTGTTATTCTGTCAGCCTGGGCTATTATTACGATTTTCCACTCGTTTTCCATAGGGGTCAAGTAGGTGTAATCTTGAAGCTTTCTTACTGTATCGATAGAGATGTGCCCTTTTCTTTGCCTGAGTTTGAAGTATTCTTTATTCCTTCTCGAATCCATAATTTCATTTCTTTCGTGTCCTTCAAATTCCGGGAATATAATTGCGAGATCCGGATGAGTACCTTTAAAAGTTTTCTTTTTGTCTTTGAGTATTTCTGAAGCAAAATATA
>CAYRCN010000157.1:0-4602 GCA_964422805.1 uncultured bacterium
CTCCGTCTCTTTCGTCAGCGACCGTTATCTGTATAGCATACTTATGCATATTTGCACTTTTTTCAAGAATATCGGCAGCTACCGTTACGTCCTGTGCGAAGTTTTTTGGAACTCCTCCTCCAATCATTAAAAGACCCGTTTCCTTGGAGTTTACCTTAATTTTAGTAAGTTCCAGGAAATCCTTTACGGAGTCTATCGATACTTTTCCCTTTTTCTTTCTTTTCCATTGGTGATGTACCAGACCAAAACCGGCACTTGAATCTGAGAAAGCAGGTACAAATATTGGGAGGTTTTTTTCGTAGGATATTCGGACTACTGATTCTTTTCCTATCTTTTTTTTCTTCAAATATTGACCCATGAACTTAATAAATTCACGAGAAGAGTAGGGGACAGCCTCAAGACTGTCTGCGATCGTGGATATAGTCATGTCACAGATTCTTAATTGCTCTTCATCTATATATGTGTCGTAGATTCTGTCGATCATTAATTTCATCAATTCGTTATCGTCCACCTGGGGTGTGCCACGGAAGTGTTTGAACCCGAGTGCTTCAAAGAAGTCCTGATCCACTATTATTGCTCCGGTGGAAACTATGGCATCTACCATGTTATTATTGACCATGTCGAATACGACTTTCCGTAATCCCGCGCTAAAAAGAGATCCCGCGAGACACAATATTATTGAACAATCTTTATCCGATAACATTCGGTCATAAATCTTTGCGGCTCTTGCTAAGTTTCTTGCCTGGAAAGCTGTTTTATCGAACTGCTCAATTATGGGTATTGCATCGAAGTTTTTTATATCAATATGTTTGATTTCTTTGTTTAAATAGTGTTTCTTTTTCATGCTCTATTACCTCCTCAAAAAACAAATTAATGTTGCAATATACTAAAAAATACTCAGACGTCAAGAGTTAACGGCCAAAAATTTTCGGGGATCAGGTGGGTTTAACGGAGAGCCTATAGCGGTAAGCCATCAGCGTACTATTCTATGTTTCTTTATGCTTGACATTTTAAAGGATTTTGGGTAATTATTATGAACATATGAAAAGGGAAAGTAGGATTCTAATAAGAAATTATAAGAAAAAAGACTTGGAACGGCTGATATTTATTGTTCATGCTACAATTAAAAAGGCTTATGCCGGCGTTTACCCGGAGGAAGCGATAGAGTATTTTTTAAATCTTCACTCAAAAGAAAATATGGAGAAAGACATCCCAAAAGGTTGTACGTTTATGCTAGAATTAGAAGGGGAAATTATCGCAAGCGGGTCAATAGTCGAAAGTGAAATAAAGAGAGTTTTTGTTTTACCTCGTTACCAGGGTGGAGGTTACGGTAGAAAAATAATGACTGGGTTAGAGAAAGCTGCTTTGAGAAATGGTATTCGGAGGGTCGAATTGTGCGCTTCATTGCCTTCAAAAGATTTTTATCTGGCATTGGGGTACGAGATTGTCAGATTTACTTATTTGCCGGTGAATAACAATAAGAAATTAGAATATTATGATATGGAGAAATATTTAGGGGAAAAATGAAAAAAAGAAAGAATCATGGCGAATTTAAAGAGTTTATTTTATTGATTCTTCTGAAAGAAGGGAAACTAAACCTTGCAAAATTGGAAGAGAAAATATCTCTTTTTATTTCTTATTTCTCGTTAAGTGCTTCTCATTTTGTTGTAGAAGTTTTCGAAAAGATTCCTATTCCCTTTCGTAAAAAAGATTTATTTCAGAAAGAAATTTTTGATAAACGGCATAAGGATTACAAAAAAATTGATTCGGTAAAAAATCAGTGCGAAGAGCTAATGAGCGAGGGATTAATAAGAAAAAATGTTGACGATGAATATGAATTGACCGATGAGGGTAAGTATAAAGCGAAGGATTTTAAAAAAGATTTAGAAAAGGGAGCCTCTATATTTGAGTCTCAAATTCAGAGCCCACAGGCTGCGACAAGAAACACTTTTATAGTTAATGTTTTTCTTACGATAATAAAACTCACGGCTGGTTTTACCAGCGGTAGTGTGGGGTTGATTGCAGATGGCGCGGATGCTTGCGTCGATACAGCTTCCGCGGCTACTGTATGGCTGGGTATGAGGTTTAAAAAAGAACTATTAGGAGTTGTGGTTATCATTGTGATGATGTTTGTTACGGGAATAGGTGTGGGGGTAGAGTCTGTATCGAAATTAGTTCAGATTTTTAGCGGAGCTATTGAGCCTATTACACACCCTTTACTTGTAATTTTTGTAGAAATAGTAGCTATGATATTTGCCGCAGTATTAACTTTTTACCAGAGATATGTAGGTAAAAGGCATGGTAGCTTTGCCCTTATCTCACAATCGGTAGATTCAAAAAATCACATTTTTGTTGCCGGTGCTGTTATACTGGGGGCTATACTTTCCGTTTTTGGATTACACATCGTGGATGCCTCTATAGGCGCTTACATATCCTACAGGATTTTAAAAGACGCATTTGGGCTTACAAAAGAAGCTTTCGCAACTGCGAAAGGCGAGGAAGCGAATTTTGATAAATATAAATATCCCCTTGAAGAACAATGGCATCTATCGAAGCTTGAATCTTTTAGGCTATGGGTTTTGTATACGATAAGAGAAAACAAAATAAGGAGTGGAGAAAAGATAATCAAAAGTTTAAAAGACACTTTTGACCCTGAATATATGCCAGTAATTAGCGAGTTTAAATTCAGTCTTGGCAAGGGTTTTGATTTTAGGGCAAAATTCAATATTTTAATTAAACCTCTTTTAGAAAAAAATTTAATAGTTGAGAATCGAGGCGAATTTTCTCTAACAAAAGAAGGGGAAAAGCATCTTGATAGAAAGTTTCATCTTATAAGATACCATGAACAGAAATGATAATTTCCTTTAGTCCCGGCGTTAAGTATCTTCGTTAAGAAGAGAAAAAATTTGTGCTATTTGTGTTATTTTTTGTTAAAAAAAGTTAAGAGGTTAGGAGGTTAAAACAATAAAAATTTAGTTTATTTTGTATTTTTAGTGGTTAAATAAATTTTTCTTTGTGTACTCTGTGGCTTTGTGTGAGAACAACTTGGATGGGAGGGGGTGTGGGTGCTTGACAATAAAATAGACTTTATTAATATGAGCTATGTGGAATACGGATAAATTAGTAGAAGAATTTCTTAAATTTTTCAAAGAAAAAGGGCATAAAATAGTTGATTCATCACCGCTGATTCCCAGCGATAAGACATTGCTATTTACTTCTGCAGGTATGGTCCAATTTAAACCGTTATGGTCCGGTGAGATGCCTGTCGAATTCAGCAGGGCGGCATCTGTTCAAAAGTGCCTCAGGCTATCTGACTTAACTGAAGTGGGTAAAACTTTCTGGCACGATACTTTTTTTGAAATGCTTGGGAATTTTTCCTTTGGTGATTATTTTAAAGAGGAAACGCTTAAATGGGGATGGGAATTTTTAACAGAAATTCTCGGAATTGCTGAGGAAAAACTTTTTATATCCGTATATACTGAGGATGAAGAGGCTTATAATATATGGAAAGAAAAAATCGGTGTATCCGAAAGAAAGATAATTAGAAGGGATGATAATTTCTGGGGACCCGCAGGCGGAAGAGGTCCCTGCGGGCCCGACAGTGAGATTTTTTATGATATGGGGAAAAAGTTTGGGAACTGTGAGTTTGATGGAGAATGCGATAGATACATCGAATTATGGAATCATGTCTTTCCTCAGTATGACCATAAAGAAGATGGCAGATATCCGCTGAAAAATAAGGGCGTTGATACAGGTATGGGATTAGAGAGGCTCGCGATGGTGATGCAGGATAAACCTTCCATATTTGAAACCGATTTGTTTTTTCCTATAATTCAAGCAGCAGAAGAATTATCCGGAGCAAAGTACAAAGATAACGAAAAAATTTTCAATATTATTGCGGATCATACAAGAGCGTTAGTTTTTGCTATAAGCGAAGGGGCTTATCCCGGAAACACCGGAAGGGGATATGTTTTAAGGAGATTGGTAAGGCGAGCCTTAACTTCGGCCAGGAAAATCGGTGTGGAAAAGCCAATATTGAATGAGCTGGTTCCTTCTGTTATTTCGATAATGCGGAAGCGCTATCCTTACCTCAGAGGCAAGATCGAACAGGTTACACTTATTGTCAAATCAGAAGAGGAAAGCTTTATAGAGACTCTGGCTTCAGGGATTTCGATTTTAAGTGAAATCATCGATGCGACTAAAAATAAGAAGGATTTAAAAATAGGCGGGGAAGATGCATTTAAACTGTACGATACTTACGGGTTTCCCCTTACTTTAACCAAAGAGATAGCCGAAGAAGAAGGGCTTTCTGTGGATGAAGAAGGGTTTAAAAGAGAGATGGAGGAACAAAAAGACAGAGGACGTCAAAAGCATGAATTTGAAACCGAAGATAAAATTAAGTGGGAAATCGTGAAAAAAAATGAATCGAAATTTGTTGGTTACGATAAAGAAGAATCAGAAAGCGAGATTTTAGCCTATAGAAAACTAAACGGTGATTTTGAAATTGTTTTGAGCGAAACCCCATTTTATGCAGAGCAAGGTGGGCAGGTAGGTGATACAGGCATAATTGAGGGAAAAGGTTGGAAGTTGACTGTTAAAGAT
>CAYRCN010000158.1:0-4582 GCA_964422805.1 uncultured bacterium
TGAACAAAGCAATCAATGCGGGTCCAAACTTGTATGAAGCCTATTATTACTTAGGTAAAGCTTACCAAAAACAGGGGTTAAAAAACCTCTGCATTCAGATCTGGGAAAAATTAATAAAAACGAATAAATATAACATCTGGGCTAAAAAAGCGGAGGAAGAATTAAATGGTAAATGAGTACTGGGAACTCTCTAAGAAACCATTTTCTAACACACCCGACTTGAGTTTTCTTTATAACAGTGATGAATTTGAAGAGGGCTATGCAAGACTTTTATACAATATAACCGAAATCAGGGGTGGTTTAACCCTGGTAACCGGAGAAATAGGAAGCGGGAAGACATATCTTGCGAACGCACTAAAGGAAAACCTTAAAAAAAAGAACAATCTACCCTTTATAATAAGAAACCCAAAACTTTCTTCAACTCAATTAATAAAAATAATTCTACAGAAATTAGGGGTAGAGGAAATTCCCCGGTTCAAACTTAAAGTTTTAAACTCATTAGAAGAAACCCTGCTAGACCTGAACAGAAAAAATATAACAGTTATAGGGTTAATTGACGAGGCTCAAATACTTTCTCTTGACGCTCTAAGAGAAATACGGCTGCTTCTAAACTTGGAAACAGCAGAAGAAAAACTGCTGCATCTTGTTTTGCTTGGTCAACCAGAGCTGAAAAACAAAATAGATAAGGTACCTCAGTTAAAACAAAGAGTTAATGTTCGCTTTCATTTAGAACCCCTTTCGCGAAAAGAAACTCAATCTTATATAAAACACCGTCTTAAAGTAGCAGGAGCCAAAAACGAAATATTCGAGCAAAAAAGTTTAGACAAGCTTTACACAATCAGTAAGGGCATTCCAAGAGTGATAAATAATATCGCCCAAAACGCTCTTTTCGTAGGAGCAACAGAAGATTTGCAAAAAATTCCTCCTGATGTTATCGAATCTGTAGCTGCCGATCTGGAGGTTTAAGTGAAAAAAAAGAAAAAGATAAGTTTTAAAAAAATATTATCGGAAAACGAAAAAGAAACAACTCCAACTGACTTAAAACCCATTAAAACAGAACCCGCAAAGCAAAAAGAGATTTCAGTAAAAAAAGAAGAGATAAAGGAGAAAAGAGTCGAGGGTAAAAAAACAGAAGAGAAAGAAGTTTCAAGGCCAAAAGAAGTTATAGATAAATCTGACCAAAGAAAGATTCCTTTAAAGAGAGAAGAAATCATGATAGTTAGAGTAGAAAACGAATTCTATGGAATACCTCTCTTGTGCGTGGAAGAAATCAAAAACGAAATAAAATTAACTCAAACTCCTCAACTCTCAGAATTTCTTTCCGGAATCGCCGAAATAAGAGACTTAATAGTTCCCGTAATAAACCTCGGAAAACTTTTCGGAATTGAAACGGAAAATAAAAAACCAAAAAAAATACCTGTTATCGTCGTAGAAATTTCCAAACAATTTATTGGTATTCAGGTATCTAAGATTATAGAAATTATAGAAATCCAGAAAACCGAAGTACTTCCTCTCCCAGACATTTTTCCTCCAAAACTTTTCTCAGGAGGATTCCCCTATAACTCAATAGTTGTCGGCATTATAAATATAGAAAGTCTATTGAAAGGTAAACAAATCCAATCGTTTAAGGAGAAAATAGATGAAGTTATCAAATAAATTCGCCTTAATATCTTCTCTGGTAAGTTTTGCAACAGGAACTCCTCTTCTGATTTCATGTGTCCTCTGGACTGTCTCTCTCGAGGACTACACCAAATTTCTTCTTGCTCTATCAGTACTATCTTTAGTTCTTGCCGGTCTTTTTTATTTCTTTCAGGAAAACCGCTTGAAAAAAGCAATCGCTGGCGAAAGAAAACAAGTCATCTACAATACGCCAGTAGTTTCCGGAGTACATGCGCTCTTAAATTTTACTGCTTTTATTTTACTGCTTTCTTTAATTATAAACCCTTTATTTGCACTAACTTCAATTAAAAACATATTTAAAATCGGTATTTATATCATTCCTATAGGACTAATTCAACTGAGTCTTATCTATCACTTAGGGTTTAATCTTCTCTCTCCTTATTACAGAACACTCGAAGAGTCAAGATTCACAGGATTAAATATTACTCAGAAAATCCTATTGTTAGGTATACCTGCAGTAATTTTCTCCCTGTTTACGGGCTATATTTTAACAAAATCCTGGTTCGGATTATTTTACGTCGTTTTTCCATCTTTAATAATCTGGATACTTATTAAAACAATTAAAGAACCTGTTGATATTATACATGAAAGAATACAAAAACTACTAAAGGAACCTGCTTTGCCCTCTCCGAAAACGGCAGTCGTTTCCGGAGACGAAATAGCCCTTGTAAATGACGGCCTTACCATTTTGACGGAAAGAACAATTTCCTTAATCGGAGGAGTAAAAGATACGGCGGATAAAATTCGCACTCAAGGTGAGGCAATATTAAGCGGCATAAAGAGACTCTCATCTTCTTCCAAACAAATCGACAATTCCGTACATGAAATACTTGGAAACAAAGAGGAATTTCAGTCGGTTGTTAATTCTGTACAGAAAAACAATGATGGGCTGTCTTCCCTTTCTTCAGAAATTGAATCACAGATTAAAACGCTGGTGAATACTTCCAAAAAATCTATCGATCTCGCAAACTCAGGAGAAGAAAAATCGGAAGAAGGAGTCAACAAAATCAACGCTTTCGTCCAGAAAATAGAGGAAGGTTCAAAAAGCCTGGAAGAACTGTCTTCGGCTTTCGAAGAAATAAAAGAGTTTAACTTACTAATGGAACAGATATCTGATGACACTAACCTTTTGGCACTAAACGCATCAATTGAAGCTACCAGAAAAGAAGGCACGGAAAGCAAGGGCTTCAGTGTGATTGCAGATGAAATTCGAAAACTTTCAAATGATTCTGCTTCTTATCTGGAAAAAACAAAGGACAATATCAAAAGGATGAGCGAAGCCGTAAAGTCAATAGTCGAATCCACAGAAAAATCAATATCAATATTCGAAGAAAGCAAAGCAATTATTCAAAAAACAGCTGACGACCTAAAAGAAATTTCCGAATCAATCGGCATGAGCACAAATATGGCTGATCAAATTTCCGGTATATTAAAAGAAGGGTCCGATTCAATCGGCGAGATAAAAAAATCAGTAAAAAAACTATCTTCATTAAACGAAAAACAAGTAGAATCAGCTCTGGATTTGTCAAAAGAGACAGAAGACCAGGTCGCCTCTATGGAAGACACCGAAATAAGAGTCCAAACTTTAATATCATTAATAGATAAAATAAAGGAAAACGCCAGTATAAAAATTGAATAAAATTCTGGTATTCTGCCTAGATAAAATTTTTTTCGGAGTTAACATTAAGGAGATCAAATCGGTAAGCAGATTGGGTAAGACAAAAAAGATACCCGAGAGCCCGGAATGGATTGGAGGCTTAGGTAAATACCGAAACAACTCGTTTCCTCTTATAAAACTCTGGGAAATAATGAAATTAGAAGCACCCAAAAAGAAGGTTTTGATGTTGCCTGCCGCTTTTGATTACTGTGCTTTTTTGATTTCCGAAGTTAAAGGAATTTATGAATTTGATACGGATAAAGAATCCACCAAAATATTCTCTCTACCCTATCTCTCCGGATTTGGAACCCTGGAGGAAAAAACTGTACTTCAAATTGAATTAGATGGAATCCTCACAGAAAAACAAAAGAAAATTGTAAAAAACCTGAGTAGAAAAAATGAAAAAAAATAAACCCTCACTCTGGAAAAAACTTATAGGAAGTTCTTTCTTTCTGGGAAAAATCAAAGGCGGAGGGACATGGTCATCTATTGTTACCGGTACGATTCTGTTTTTTTTTCTGGATTGGAATTCTCCTTGTTACTTCATAATTGCTGTCGGAGTTTTATTACTGAGTATACTGTTGTCACTCGAACTTTCAGGTGATCCTTCCTGGTTTACTCTCGATGAAGTTATCGGTACAATGGTAACTTTTGCTTTTCATAACAAAGACGTATCGACTTTGATGATCGGACTTATTCTGTTTCGACTATTCGACATTTTCAAACTTCCTCCGATAAAAAAAGTCGAGCAATCAAAGATCGGAATAGTCTTAGATGATATCATAGCAGGAGTATTGGCAAGCATATTTCTATTTGTTATTCACTCCATAAAACCTTTATAATGCAGAAGAACCTTCGGAAACTACTTGAGGACATAGGAATTCTATTGCGAAAAAAAGGATGGACTATCTCTACAGCTGAGTCCTGCACCGGAGGATTGATAGGCTCCTTTCTAACTTCTATTCCCGGCAGCTCCGATTATTTCGCCGGAGGAGTAATCGCATATTCTAATGAAATAAAAACGAATCTTCTTTCTGTTTCTCCTCAGACTCTTAAGAAGTTCGGAACTGTTTCAGAAGAAACCGTGAAAGAAATGGCTCAGGGCGTAAAACGCCTCTTAAAAACCGATGTCGGTATCTCCTCTTCAGGTATTGCCGGACCAACCGGCGGAACCGAGAAAAAACCGGTGGGAACTGTCGCTCTGGGAGTTGACATTCCGCAAAAGATAATTACTAATATGGTGCA
>CAYRCN010000159.1:0-4555 GCA_964422805.1 uncultured bacterium
CCGTGAAATCCAACATCTTAAAAGGAGGTTTATAATCTTTCTTGCAGCGTAGTAAAAGTAATTCTACCGAAGCCTCTGCCGCTTCAAAGCTGAAACCATCATGCTCTAAAGTCTTTATTTTTTCTAACACTTCATTGATATTATCGACTTTACCGGTTATCTTCATTTCTTCAAGTTTGCTGTGAAGATTTGACTTACCTGCAAGCTCAGAGATTAGGACTCTTGATTCATTTCCTACCAGCTTTGGATTAATATGCTGATAAGTAAGAGGATTTCTTCGCATTGCGGATACATGAATTCCTCCTTTATGAGCGAATGCGCTTCGTCCAATGTAAGGAGAACGATAAGGAGGAGGTTGATTTGCTATAAATGCAACTGCGTTTGCAACAGGGGTCAAATGAACCAGATTTTCCGGGGGCAGCACTTCAATCCCCATCTTCAACTGAAGGTTTGGTATTAAGGCGCTAAGATCTGCATTACCACAGCGTTCGCCATATCCGTTTGTAGTACCCTGTACGTGAGTTGCTCCGGCCTGAACCGCCGCAAGAGTGTTACCCATAGCTGTACCGGAATCGTTGTGAGTATGGATGCCAATTACCTTATCGGGAAACTTCGATTTAACAACTTCTGTTATACTCTTAACTTCATGCGGAAGAGTACCGCCGTTTGTATCACAAAGAACCAGGGTATCTGCCCCGCCAGTCGCGGCAGCACTTAGAGCTTTCATCGCGTATTCACTGTCAGCTTTATATCCATCAAAAAAGTGTTCTGCGTCGAATACTACTTCGCGATTGTTGGATTTAAGAAATTTTATACTTTTTTCTATCATTTGGAGGTTTTTTTTCAAAGATACACGTAGAGCTTCCTCGACATGAAGAGTCCAAGTCTTTCCGAAAATTGTTACAACGGGAGCCTCAGAATCTAACAGGGCTTTAATATTCTTATCTTTTGCGGGGTCTGTATCCTTACGGCAGGTGCTTCCAAAAGCCGCTATACGAGCGTTTTCTAACTTTAGTTTTTTAACTTTTTTAAAGTATTCTGCGTCCTTAGGATTTGACCCGGGCCATCCGCCCTCTATATAGTCTATTCCCAGCTCATCGAGTAGTTTAGTTACCTTCAACTTATCCGTTACGGAAAGAGAAACTCCCTCTGCTTGTGTTCCTTCGCGAAGCGTTGCATCGTATAATTTTACCTTTTTAAGAGGTTGTTCACTCTCTTTCTTTGTTTTCTTCCCGGACTTCTTCATTTTATCCTCCAGGTATTTCAAATGTTTTCAATCCTAACACCTAAAACCTAATACCCAATACCTAAGTTTATACTACTTTATCGTCTATCCAATCCATCATACTTCTTAATTGTTTACCAATGACCTCGATCGGATGATTTTTATCTTTCTCTTCTAGTCTTTTCAAATTTGGTTTTCCTTTTGCGGATTCTTCAATCCATTCTCTTGCAAAAGATCCGTCTTTGACCTCTGACAATATCTTTTTCATTTCTTTTTTTGTTTCCTCGGATATAATACGCTCACCTCTTGTAAAATCACCATATTCTGCCGTATTACTCACCGAGTAACGCATATAGCTCAAACCACCCTGGTAAAAAAGGTCAACAATCAATTTTAGTTCATGCATACATTCAAAATAAGCTATTTCCGGCTGGTAGCCTTCTTCGATTAATACTTCAAAAGCCTTCTTAACAAGAGCAGAAACACCACCGCAGAGCACAACCTGTTCTCCGAAGAGATCGGTTTCAGTTTCTTCTGCGAAAGTTGTCTTTATAGCTCCGCCTTTAGTTCCGCCGATTCCCTTTGAATAAGCGAGAGCAAGCTTTAAAGCGTTACCGCTCGCGTCGTTCTCTACTGCTAAAAGATTAGGCACTCCCCCACCTTTCTCATATTCACTTCTAACAAGATGCCCGGGACCTTTCGGAGCAACCATTATAACATCAACGTAATCGGGAGGTACAATCTGCTTAAATCTAATGTTGAAGCCGTGTGAAAAAAGCAATGCGTTTCCTTCTTTTAAATTTGGCTCTACTGATTGTTTATAAATTTTTGCCTGGATCTCATCGGGTACAAGCATAGAAATAATATCTGCTTTCTTCGATAGTTCGTCTGCTGTCAGCGGCTCAAAACCATGCTCTTTTGCTAAATTATAATTGTCGGTTCCTTCGACTTCTGCCACGATTACATCTAGACCTGAATCTCGCAAATTTTGAGCCTGTGCGTGCCCTTGACTTCCGTAACCGATAATACCGATAGTTTTATCCTTTAAGATATCGAGATTAACATCCTTATCATAATATATCTCAGCCATTATTCTCCTCCTTTTTTTCTGGCAATTGCTATCTTTCCTGTTCTAACAATCTCAACAATGCCAAACGGTTTTACTAATTCAATGAAGGCCTGAATCTTGTTATCTTTACCTGTAATTTCGACTGTCATACTGTTTCTTCCGACATCTATGATTTTTGCTCTAAATATATCTACTATTTCAATAAGTTCAGCACGGGTTTTTCTTGAAAGGTTAACCTTGATTAACAACATTTCTCTTTCCACATGTTCAACATTGGTAAAATCTTGAACTTTTATAACATTTATTAACTTATTCAATTGTTTCTTTATTTCTTCAAATATAGAAACATCTCCGTCGACAACCATTGTAATCCTTGAAAGATTCGAATCGAGGGTTTCACCAACAGAAAGACTCGCAATATTAAAACCTCTGCTGCCGAATAACTCTGAAACTCTTGCAAGGACACCGAACTTATTTTCAACGAGAACAGAAATAATTCTTTTCATTATGCCATTCCTCCCATCATCTGACTTAGTGAAGCACCTGCAGGAACCATCGGAAAAACATTTTCTTCACTATCTATTATACAATCAATAATAACCGGTCCGTCTATTTCTAATGCCTTCTTAATTGCATTTTTAACATTTTCATTCTTAGAAACTCTAATACCAGTAGCACCGTAAGCTTCTGCGAGTTTAACAAAATCAGGTGTATATTCAGGACATTCTTTAGTTTTTCTAGCTTTATCAGGATTTAACGCTCCGGTTCTAAGGCACGTTGCCGCGTATCTTTTATCATAGAACAATTCCTGCCACTGTCTAACCATGCCAAGAAAACCATTGTTGAGAATAATTATTTTAACTCCAATGTTCTTTATAACCGCAGTTGCCATCTCCTGAATATTCATCTGGATACTTCCATCACCGGCAATATCGAATACCGGCATATCCGGTCTTGCAACCTTTGCTCCTATAGCAGCAGGGAATCCATATCCCATTGTACCGAGTCCTCCGGATGAAAGTAAAGTACGAGGTTTATCGAACTTGTAATACTGGGCAACCCACATCTGATTCTGTCCCACTTCCGTTGCAATAATAGCTTTGCCCTTTGTAACTTCACGAACACACTCAATTACATACTGAGGTGAAACGAAATCTTTCTTTTTCTTATAAATAAGAGGAAATTTTTCCTTCCATGCATCGATTTCCTTTATCCAATCGGTATGTTTTTTAGCTTTCAAGGACTTCTCGAGCTCTTTTAAAATATGCTTAGCATCGCCAACGATCGGTATATCAACTCTGACGTTTTTACCAACGGATGCCGGATCGATATCGATGTGTATTATTTTGGCGTGAGGAGCAAACTCGGAAATTTTTCCGGTAACTCTATCATCAAAACGCGCTCCTATAGCTATTATAACGTCAGATTCCATTATTGCATAGTTGGCGTATTGAGTCCCATGCATGCCTAACATACCAAGTGAAAGCTCGTGCGTTTCAGGAAAAGAGCCCAAGCCTAACAACGTAGTAGTAACAGGTGTGTTTATTTTTTCTGCAAGTTTTCTCAATAAAGCTGAAGCATCGGAAGTAACAACTCCACCACCAGCGTATATAACAGGCCTTTTTGCATTTTCAATTAACTCTGCTGCGCTTTTTATCTGTTTCAAATTACCCATAAGAGTCGGCTTATATCCGGGTATATTAACCCCTTTGCTTTTCGTTATTGAACTTTTATGCTGCTGAACATCCTTTGGAATATCGATTAAAACGGGACCCGGACGACCCGTTGTTGCAATATAAAATGCTTCATCAATTACCTGAGCAAGATTATCGACGTCTTTAACCAGATAATTATGTTTGGTTATAGCTCTACTTATACCCGTTGCGTCGACTTCCTGAAAAGCTTCATTACCGATAAGGTTTGTCGCAACTTGACCTGTAATCGCTATTATAGGAATAGAATCCATCTGTGCAGTCGCTATGCCTGTAACAAGATTTGTAGCTCCGGGACCGGAAGTAGCAATACAAACACCACACTTTCCTGAAGCTCTGGCATATCCGTCAGCTGCATGAACGGCACCCTGTTCATGCCTCGCCAAGTAGAATTCTAAGTCGCTGTCATGCATATGGTTAAAAACATCCAGAACGGCACCACCAGGATATCCAAAAATAACGTTTGTTCCGTTTTCTTTTAAGGACTTGATAAGTATCTCAGCCCCACTTAATTTCTTTTTTTCTCCTTTTCCCTTTTTCATTTTCTAA
>CAYRCN010000160.1:0-4545 GCA_964422805.1 uncultured bacterium
TGCCAGCCAGAAGCATCACAAATTCTTAATGTCCAGGTTAAATCTAAATCGCACGACCTTGGCCTAAATCCAGGCTCCTCCCATATCACATTCAAAATCCAGTCTCCGTTTGCTGGATCTCCGACAAACATATTCATATCGTTATATGGGTAATTATAAGGATACTGCGTATCGTCAAACCACGCACTAAAATTCTCGACATCGGGCACGCCGGAATTAAAGCTGCGATGTAAAAGTTCAACATCAACATTAAATGTTTCTGTTTCATTATACATTGATCCGGACCTGTCCAGAAGAATAATAGCAGCAGCAGGAACTCTCAAGGTTTTAAACAGTCTTTCATCCTGAATGTGAGCGCTCAATAAAAGAGGTATAAATATAAAAATTAAAAATATTCTATTCATTTTTAATCTCCGTTTGAATTCAAACTGGTTATATATTCTTCGATCTTCTCGGCAATAGGACAGAGTTTTATCATTACAGGTATAATTTTTACAGTTTTATCCTCCTCGATTTCTATGAACGAATAATAAGTTCTCGACGGACACTTTAACCTTCCTATTTTCTCAAGCATTAAACCCGGTTCAAATTCTCCTTCTTCATTTTTAAAATCCTCTTCAGGGAAAATTTTTCTCATTTCTTCCAATGTCAGAGAAAAAATTCCGAGCTTCCTCGCCGACTCTTTTTCCAACTCCTTCCACGTCTCCTTCAATTTTCCTTCCTTATAAAGAGCAGAATACCTGTCATGTTTTTTCATCTTTATTGCTCTCTTCATAAGCCTTAAGCCTTCAGGCAATCCTCTTATCTCGGTACCCTTTGAAAAAAGCACCTTGCATCCGCCCCCAAAGATGCCGGAATCCAAGTAGATAAACTTATTTGCGACCCTGTCTTTTCCATATTTTTTTACCATGGGAGACTCCATAACCTCCTCGGAGATTCCCCTTGCGCCGGTTCCTTCTAATTGATACCATTCAAACTCACTATTATAAAATGATAACATCAATAAAAATAACATAAAGCCTCCTAAAATATTTAATACATAGTATGTCCAAAACCTGCTCCTCCCGAAGGGATATTAAAAGAGCTGGCATTCTGGATTCTCCGATAGGCGACAATATCATTAGTTTGCTCAATAACTCCTCTCGTTCTATAATAAAGCACGGCGCCATCCTGCGTAAAGACTGGATTGACCCAATTGGTATCGGAACTGCTCGTAGGACTAACAGTCGAACTCGATACAATCAGAGAGGAATCTTCATTAAAATCTATATAATCAGGCAAAGCTAAACAACCGATTATTGAAGAATCTCCGGATAAATAAAGAGGAATCGAAAAAACCGTATCAAGATGGCTGTTTTCATAAAACACTCTATTATAATCTCCTTTAAAAAATAATGTATCCAGTTCATGCAACCTTTTATACTCCGGCAGATAAGAAATCACAAAATCTCCGGGAGCTTCAGAAGCCCTTAAAGTTCTGTATCTCTTTTTGAGATTTATGGCTGAAGTTATATCACTATAAGTCATTAAAGCGGTAGCAGCCACAACAACCGTCAATATGGTCACCACCCACAGGACAACAACCATCGAAATACCCTTTTCCCGTTTTGTTTTCTTCATATTCCCTCCTAATTCAACCTCGGTCCTCTTACGTTTCTGATTTGAACCGTTTCATGATAAGTTACTGTCTTTGAGCTATCCGGATATATAAATCGAATCGTATAATCGATTAAGTTTATGGGATAACGACCAGGATCATTTCCCAGGGTAACAGGGTCATCCATCACCCAAAATCCATTTGAATCTACTTCCGTGACGGTTTCAGTCGGATCAACAGTATCTCCATTGACATCGATATAAGTAAAACCAAGAGAATCTAGAAAATTTGCAGCCCAATCGCCATCTATATAAAGAGTATCTTGACTCTTAGTTACCGAATGAATATCTTCAGGGTCTACAATACCTTCCTTATCACCAAAAGCATCATGCGTATACCAAATCGAATTATTACTCCCCAGAATAATTCCGAATTTGTGATCAGGGGAAAGAGGTCTCTTACAAAAACCTATGTGCCTGAGTTCATTTACAATGTACTCGCTTGACCTTCTGGCTTTAATATTAACCCTGGAATACTCCTGCTGATCTCTTAATCCGGTTTGCTGTAGTATAAACTGCTGATAAATAAAAACAGAAATAATACCCATAAAAACAAGTACTACCATCAATTCAATTAATGTAAAACCTTTCTTTTTCATTATTTTCTCCTCACTTTAACTTATCGGTGATGACTGAAGACCGTTTGCATCTCTATAGTATCTCCTTTAGATAAATTTATAGTTTTGACCGTAGCCCATATACGAGAACCAGCGTTATAGGTCTTTGCTAAATTCTTATCATCAACCCCACCAGTCTTGTTTATATCGAACTCGAAGGAATCTATAATTATATTACTATTAAATACGACTCCGTTTATAGTATCCAAAACCGCAAAAACCAAGTCCCCTTCATTATATGTTTGCCATATCGAATCAAAAACAAGCTGGGAATAACTACCTCCCGGATCATACATCCTCTGCATCAAATTACCTTTAAATGTCTCGTAAGCCTTTTCAGCCGCAACCTCCAGCCTTGCATTTCTTTCGGAATCAACAATTCTTCTGCTATTATTCGCATAGAAAAGTGCAATTGAAGCACTTGCAATACTAAAGAAAAGAACTGCAACAATCAACTCTATGAGAGTAAAACCTTTGTCTTTTTTCATTGTAGCCTCGCCTCCAATACCCCAAGTGGGGAAATATAAAAACTTGCCGACTCTCCCGACACAGTATCCAATAAAGTAAAATTCCTTATTCCATCTTCATCTCTAACGAACCCGTCAACATAAACAGTTAGCTGAACAGAACCCACCCCACCAGAAAAATCCAAATCCAGGCCATCCCGAAAGACTAAGGAATCCTGCTTTAAGCCATCAGAACTAATATATTTCAAAAGATCATTTACCCTATCCATCTGAATTGTGTATCTATATCCTTGGGTTACAGCTTTCCTATTCACACCCGCATAAAAAGCATTAACTTCATTCATCGCTTCTTCCATTCTACTCCTCGCAAAGAGACTCCTGTAAGAAAAAATTGATATGCCGGCGAGCAGCCCCATTATCAAAATAACAACCAACAACTCAATAATTGTAAAACCTTTGTTTCTCATTCAGCCTCCTCTTTTTTATTATACAAATTTTATTCCTCAAATTAAGACTTTTGCTACCAATAACTTAAGTTTTAAAACCATGTAACCGCCTTCGGATGTATGTAATTCATTTCATACCTTAAGAAAAATTAAATATTAAAAATTAAAAAGCAAAATTACATATAAAAATGTAAAAATATCCCTTCATCACCAAAAAAACATTTGTGCTATTGTGTAATTTGTTGTTTCTTTTTTTTATCTTTGAACTTTGATTTGTAATTCTTCATTTTGATGTTTTATTTTTGATTTTAGCGGCTTTGCCGCTCTGTGTAATTGGTATGTTTTGTAGCTGCTTTTGGCAATTTAGGATTTGGGTATTGTGTTTTAATTTAAACACAAATATTTTTCTCTGCGGACTCTATAGCTTTGTGTGAGAATTATTTTTTCCCCTTTCAGAGGCACATTCAGCTCTATTTCCGCCTTTCTCTTTCGCGAGATAACAGGCATCATCAGCATAACGAACCAGCGCCACAAGATCCTGGCCATCATAAGGAAAAACTCCTATTCCAATCGAAATAGTTAAACCTTTCAACAACTCATTCTCTCTTACGCTCTTAAGCATATTACTCGCAACCTCTTTAGCTCTATCAATATTTGTTTTTGGCAAAAGAGAAATAAATTCGTCGCCACCGTACCTTCCCAACATATCACCCTCTTCAAGGGTTTCCTTTATTGTAAGAACAAAAGATATCAGACCTTCATCTCCCCTCTGATGCCCGTATCTGTCATTATATTCTTTAAAATTATCGAGATCCAGAAATAGAATAGCAAACTCTTCCTCATTTAACTTAGCTTCGTTAATTTGTTCTGTCAATTTCTCTTCCATCATTCTTCTGTTAATTGCACCGGTGAGAGGATCTTCCGTAGAAAGTCTCCTCGTTTCCTCGAAAAGCCGGGAACGCTCTATTGCCATCGCTATCTGAGCGCCGAGCGCAACCAACAAATTTCTTACAGATTTCGGAAAATCATCTCTGCGAAGACTCTCAATATCCAGAACTCCAATAATTCTATCCTGAATCTTAAGGGGTATTGAAAATTCGGACTTCTTTTTAAACTCCTTTGGGCCGTGGAAAGGTACCATAGAAACATCGGCAGCATAATAAGGTTGCCCTGATTCAACTACTCTACCAATTATACCGCCTTCTCCTATCTTTATTCTAGTACCTTTAAAATCCCTTATCGCATCTACAGTCCACTCCAGCGTAGCATATTTTTCATCCTCATCAACAATATAAATAGCTATAATTTCATAGCCAAAATGTGTTGTTATCTGCTTAACTATCTGCCCGATAAGTTCAT
>CAYRCN010000161.1:0-4518 GCA_964422805.1 uncultured bacterium
AACTGCCGCTGATCGAAGATTTTTCCTCCTGCAGGTAGGAGGGAACGCCGAAGGAAAATTCTTCCCAGCCTTCCGGTCTGAAATATGTCCTTCGACGAGTTATATTGAGGGATGAAGTTGCTTTTGCCATAGGTGCGCCGAAATAATAATTTCCTTCCCATGAAATTCTAAAAGGTTCTCCTGGTAAGACTATTTTCTTATTGACATCCATTTTGACTTCGAACTCCGGCACTCTAAATTCAGCCAATCTGAAATTGCCGTAAAATCTTAGATTGTGTTTTGAGTTTTCTGCGGTTATATTGTAATAACCTAGTGGTTGTCCTTCTTTTGTGGGTACTTCAATATCGAAAGTACCGAATTCGTTTACAGTTACTTTTCCAATCTGTTTTTCTCCGCCGTGTGGATCCCGGAGTTTGATTTCGAAAGGCAGTCCTTTTCCCGTTAGCAGTTTTCCGTAAAGAAGATATCTTACTACACCTTTTAATCTGACGGTATCTCCCGGACGATACAGATGCTGGTCTGAGAATATCGTTCCTCGCAAGAGTGGTCTTTCCGCTTCCCAGTCTGAACTTATGCCGAAATTCCAGAGGGAGGGGTTTCCTCCGCTTTCCGTATGAATAAAGGTCCAGTCATCGTCTTTTTCCGCTACTATTAAGAGCGTTGGCGGTTCGGCAAACCCAAATCTTTCCTGATCATATAAAATATCGTCAGGGTCGGCTTCCGGCGGATAAAGTTCATTCAATATCTTATTGCTTATTCTTCTTTTTGTACATTTTCGCATCTGTGAGCTTGAAAGAGTTAGCAATCCTTCGGAATCCGTTATTCCTTCGAAGCATGGAGAAATCCTGTTTATATTTTTATCTGTAATGAGGTCCCATATTCTCTCAAGTCTCGGTAGGTCGTCTTCTCTGTATATCTTGATTTTTGCTTTACCAATAGGTTTTCCGTCGGTAAGCTGGTTTAATTTGATTATACCTCCGGTTGGATGTAACTGGGTGTATATTCCGATGTTAGTTCTAAGAATCAAGCCGTTAAATGTTATGGGATTGCTATAACATTTTACATGAGGAGAGGTGAATCTATAAGCGACCGCGCCAAATTTTCCGCCTCTGAGATACGGTCCCAGATCGAAATAGGCTTTACCGACTTTTACATCATTCAATTTGATATCCTGACGCAGTTCTTCCGTTCTTAGATTATTAATAAGATCATCTATTGAGTAGTAATAATTTAATCTTTCTCTGATCAAAATATCTTTGGGTTCCAGTCCCTGTATAACATAGAAACTTTTATCTATATTAACCGTTTTTATTCCTAGTTTGGGTTCTATGTTGGGTGTTATAATTTGATACCCGCTTGGACCCCACATTTTCGGAGTTAGTTCTCCGGTTGTAAAAGAAATTTGTTGTGGGTTTTCTAATTTCTGTCCGTAAATGTCTGTGAGCTCTGCTCTTAGGTCTACAGCATATTTTGTGTTTGGTTCTAGTAGATTGTCATCGAACCCGAGGTCGTAGTCTATATAGCAATAGGAGTAATTTCGTAATGGATTTTCTTCACCTCTTGGATTGATTAAGACATTTTTCTCGGCACTCTCCCACTCAGGCTCATTTGTGAAAGCTATATATGGAGGTGTTGTAAGTTTGTTTCCGCAGTAACTGCAGAAGCCCGATTCTGTAAATCTAAAGGGTGGATAGGTTCTGAAAATCGATGTGTAATCTCGTTCTGTCGGTCTGTTTCCTCTTTCAGTCATTACTTCCGGATTGATTATAACTGTATATCTGGTGTCTTTTTTTAATTCTCTTACAGGTTTTAATATATAATTGTATCTTAAACTATACATTCCGATATCCTGTTCATCTTTCGGATTTTTTTCATGTTCCAGAAATTTGTAATTTACTTTTCTTTTTGTTTCGGTTTCGAAGAATTCTATTTTATTTTTTAAAGATTCCAAATTTAAAGAGGTGTTGCTTGTTATGTAGACTTCCTGGTCTAATTTAATGTGATGTGAGTTATTATATGGATTAATGTTTATTTCTGGCAGAGGGGTTTTGAATTCCCAGCTAAAATCTTCCGGAAGTGTATTTCCTGCAATATCTTTTATTCCCCTTTTAACTTTTACAATATAATGCGTTGACATGGGAAGGCTGTGTTCCGGTTCGAATACCACACCAGAAGTTCCGAAAATCCTGAATTTTCCTTCAATAGGAGGTTCAAGACTAAAATGATTCAAAATAGAATCACGCATTTCGTCACTAAGAGTAGTTAGGGGAATAATAGGGTTATTGAAATTTATGCTTATCTGGACCTGTCCGCGGGATTCCCCTGTTGGACCGTAGTTTGTTATTTTAAGTTCATCGGATGTTACATATTGTGGTGTATATTCAGCTGGTGAAGTTTCATAGTCATGTTGATATGTGTAATCATAGGTATCTTCTTCCATCCCTATCCCAATTAGTTTTTTTTGTGAGTACAGCAACAGGAAGATTAAAGCTATGCCGAGAACCGATACTGTCGGGATCCAAACTTTCTTTTGTCTGATTTTGTCTAAATATTTTTTACCGTTTATTTTTATCTTGGGTGTTTTTTTTGATTTCTTTGTCGGTTTTTTAGAAATACTTTTTTTATCTTTTTTCATCTCCAACCTCCTTAAAATTTAATATAATACATTTTAAAATCTTCGTTTTTGATTTAATATTTTTAAGTTTGCGCTATTTAGTATATCGAAAACAAACCAACATGTCAAGATTATTTTTTGCCTGAAATTCGTCTTTATCCGTATGAATCCCTGGAAAATGTCAAGGGTATAGTATGTTGAGTATAGGGTAAAGAAAAAACAATAAAAATTCTTTGTGTTCTCTGTGTCTTTGTGTGAGAATTATTTTGGGGTTGGAGAGGTGTCTTGACTTTCATTTTAATTAATTTATACTCAACTAAACTAAAATAAGGAGTAAAACTTTTGCACGAATGGGCTTTAGCCGAATCGGTAGTAAATACCGTTGTAAAATATAAAGAGGAAAAAAATCTCGTAAAGATTAATAAGGTGCTTGTCAAAATTGGTAAATTGCAGCAGATAGAGTTAGGTGTCTTTAGTTCCGCTCTTCTTGACATTTCTAAGATAAAGAAAATCGAAGGAAAATTTGTTGTAAAAGAAGAAAATGTTTCTTTTAAATGCAGGATTTGCGGAAGGGAGTGGGATTTCGAAGAAGGTGTTAAAGGCTTAAATAAAGATGAATCAGAATATATACATTTTGTTCCCGATATAATAAGGGTCTATTCCAAGTGCCCGAAATGCGGGAGTCCGGATTTTGAAGTTTTGAAAGGTAGAGGAGTTTGGATTGAATATATAAAGGGAGAGAGTAATTGAGAAGCAGTATGACAGGGTTAGGTTTTAGGTGTGAGTTTGACTCGTGACTGATGACTAATGACTCTTTCGTGGGTTTTGTGTTTTAGGAAAGGGGTAGAAAGTTATGGATCCGAGATTAAATGTAATAGATGAGAGATTGTCCGGTGTTAAAAGGATTGTTGCCATTTCAGGTGGTAAAGGTGGTGTGGGGAAGAGCTCTGTATCTTCCATGCTTGCTTTAGTCTTTAAAAATATGGGTAAGAAGGTTGGCCTTTTAGATCTCGATTTTAGCGGTCCTACGGATCATGTAATTCTAGGGGTAAAGGATGTTTTTCCCGAGGAGGAGAAGGGTATTATTCCGCCCGATGTAAATGGCATTAAATTTATGTCTATTGTTTATTTCACGGGAGAATCCCCGTTGCCTTTTAGAGGTGAGGATTATTCGAACGCTACTGCCGAACTTCTGGCAATAACAAGGTGGGGAAGATTAGATTATTTAATTATAGATATGCCTCCGGGAACAGGCGATGCAATTTTAGATGTTATAAGAGTAATTAAAAACATAGAGTTTATTATGGTTGGAAATCAGTCCAAATTGACTTTAGGAACTCTGAAAAAAGTTCTGCTGATGAGTAAGGAAGCAAAGAAAAAAATAATTGGAGTTATTGAAAATATGGCAGCTTCAGATATTAAAGCAAAAGAGAATAAATTAGCCTCTTTCGGGGTCCCTTTTTTAGGGCGAATAGGTTTTGATAACGAGTACGAGTCTTCAATTGGTAACGTAAATAAACTCTTAAAAACAGGATTTGCAAAAGATTTAAAGAGTGTAATTTCCGATAACTTAGAAATTTTTTAATTTAGTTTGTTGGTCTGTTGCTCGATTTGTAGTCCGTTGATTTGTTCAAAAGACTTTATAGCTTGACAAAATAGTTAAAATCTATTATTTAATATATTAAGAAAAGATTTTACTTAAATGACTTAGCTTTATATTAATTTTTTAAAAAAGGAGGTAAAATGCGTATTTTCGGTATATCTATTAGAATAGTTTTTTTATTGTTACTATTTTACTGCAAAAGCTCAACGGCTCCGGATCTTATACCTAATGTTACCACTGTCAGTGTTGGAAGTAATCCTCGTGGAATTTGCGTGAACACCAGTACAAATAGAATATATGT
>CAYRCN010000162.1:0-4499 GCA_964422805.1 uncultured bacterium
AGTGTAATCGGGAATCCGTCGAATTTCTGATGGGCTGCGTTGTGGTTGAAATAAAATTCTCCCAGATCTCCGTCGGCTAACATTTCTCCCCAGAGTATGTTGAATCCTTTGCTGAAATGTACGGGTTCGTGAATCTCGGCATTTGTGTAGATAATTTCTCCTATCCTTACACTTATAACTCCTCTTTCTGAAGTTAATCCAACTCCCCAGTAATCGAGAGTAAGTGTGTCATCCGGGAAGAAAGCGTTTCCTCCGGCGAAACTGGCGGTAGAAGTAACTCCGACTTCTCTGAACGGAGGTTTTATGTTGGAAGGATAGGGAATTTCGAATTGTCCCCTTAGATCGGTGTCAAATGAGGAATTACCAACAAACCAGAATTTCATGAATTTTAAAGATGCAGTATCACTTTCATCGTGAATGAATGTCGTATTGAAAGAACTGCCAGCCAAATATCCTGGTTTACCTGGTTTCCCAATAAGGACGTGCATATCAGGAGTTTCGACATTAGAAGACAAATGTCCTCTAATCCCCTGCATTTCCAGGTTAAACCAGCCTATATTCCTCTTCATATTATCGGAACCGCCCATTTTTTCAAATTTCAGAGGATTATTTGCATCTCCTGAATATACTGTTAACACATCATGAGTTCCTCCAAAATGCGGTATTATCAAACCTATCAGAGTATCTACTTTTACTCTTTCAAAAGTATCGCTTTTTACAACAGTATGATAGGCATATGGCTTAGCAGGAAGTTTGAAATATGTATAAGCGGCATTTAATCCGAACCCGCCCCACTTCATTTCTTTATCTATATCAACAGAAGCGCGTAAATCCAAAAGCGAATCCACAAGAAGCGAGTCGTAAGCTGCCCTGACAGGTTGCCCTGCGGGATCCAGGACTCCATTACTGTCGGAAGGAAGTACTATATCTCCATTTACAAATTTTCCTTTCTTTATTTTGCACTTGTCAATCTCAAGCTGTCCATTTGTCAAGTTAACTTCGAACCCCATTGGAATTAAAGAATGGAATTTCCATGGATTGGCAAGCTCTAAAGTAGCGCTAAATCCGGAAGGAGCTAAAATTCCATCGTTAAATGTATAGTAACCGTAAAGGTAACCTGTATTACATGTATCCATACCGGACTGCTCTACAGTTACACCTCTCTTCATTTTTATTTCTACCTTAGTGGGGGTAATCGTTCTGCTTAAATCAACCAGAACTTCTTCCTTGGACATGATAATTATGCCGGTTTCCCCTATCCGGTAAGGACCTCTATCTGCTACTGTGAGTTCTTTATGAATGTCGGGAAGAGGTGAAAGCCTGGAAATGAAAGGTCCAAGTTCGGCTGGCTCGCAGCCTGTCGTATCATAAAGACATCTAAGTTCGACTCCAACATATCCGCTTGCTGAATCGGGCCACATGTGTATATCATGCACTAAAACGTGATAACCTTCGACCGGGACCAGTAGAGGAGAAGAAAAACTTTCCTGGATTTCTCCGGAGGTCACATATGCAGTATCATCACCGGTCGTCCAATTCACCTGCAAGTTTTGGAAATCGACATCAAATTTAATCTCTATATAAATATACATCGGTCCGCCAAGGTGTCCGGGAGGTCCTTTCTTTAAGAAATAAGATTCTCCGCTTCCGGAGAGCGAATCGACCGAAGACGAAGTATACGATATATTCTTTATTACAAAATCACCTATTTTTATATAAGAAGGAGTTAAGTAAGGTTTAATCCCTTCAATGATTCCGGGTTTAAGTTCCCATATTTCACTCATACCCCTGTTCGTGCCGAGGGGAAAACCCCCATCATAAAAAGACTGAACCTGCCAGGCGTAGTTTTTATCGGGGTCTAAGTCTTTTGCTTTTAGAGGATACTGAAAACTTGTCCTGGTAATTCTGTCTTCTTCATACCAGGCAGGATTAGACCTCATTGCTTCTTCTTTTGTCTGCCCTTTGTAGACCTCGACGATTTTGAATTTGTAAAGAACTCTTTCGCCTGCCGGCAACGGAGCGGGTTTAGTCCAGGTAAAAATAGGTCGTTTAACTTCCTTGCCTTTGCCTGCCTTTGGAGAAATTAATCGCGGAGGGCCAGCAGGTCGAACCTCTACGTGTATACATTGTTTTGCAAGTTCTTGGCCTGAGGAGGCATCCATTAAAGACAAACAGACATCATAGCTGCCTGCCGGGACAGATCCCGTTCTAAGTATGAGCTCTTTGTTTTCCTCTGCGTACCATTCATCTCTTACGTCTCTTATATCTCTTGAGGTTATTCTTTTCTTTCCCGGAGGAGATTCGAATTCATTTGAGTTAGCTCTAAATAGCGGTCCTTTTCTGGCTTCTGTGATTTCTCCGTGGAAATAAACTGTGCGCGGCCCACCTGAATTATTTGTTACATCGACTTTCCAGAGGTCTTCTACTCTTAATTGATTTGGTGGTGGTGGGTAAATTCGTAAAGTAAACTGTGCTTGGGCTGGGAGGCTTAAGAGAACAAGAAATAAAATAAAAAGTACAACACTCCGACACTTCATAATCCCTCCTTATATAAAATTATAAAGTTAATAAAAAAATTGAATATTTCCTGTAAAATCTTTAAAGCAGAATCTTAATAGACATACTACCTATTTTTATACCTTTTGTCAAGAATGAAAATTGTGAAATTTTTATTTTAAAAATCAGAATTTAATTCATTTTTACTTCTTTTGTTAGTGTGTTGGTCTGTGGATGTGTTTAAGATCCCTGCGTTTCGTGGTTAAAAAAAATGGCGGTGAATTTACAAACTTGACAGACTAAACCAGAGATGTATTATTCAAATATGAAGATACTGAATTTTTTAATTATAGCGTCCCTTGGAGGATTAATAATCAGGTCCCTCATTATTACCGTAAAGGACATGGAAGTGAGAAAAAAGATGGTAATGAACGGGATAATAATTCTCTTTATATCCGTTCTTATTTTATTATCGCTTTTTTCATATTCTCCAAGAGAAGATTTAGCCGAAAATTTTGGCGGGATTGTAGGTGCTGTAATATCGAGAAGCATGTTCGAAACTTTTGGGATTCTTTCCTATTTTCTGCCTATAATATTTGTTATTGCTGCTATTGCTCTTTTTACAGATAAAGTTAAGTACATATTCTACCGCATCGGCGGTTTATTTCTCTGGTTATTTTTTATATCTATTACGATTGTGTCCTTAAATCGGGGGCTCCCTGACGAGAAAAAAGGAGAAATCGGAAAAGTAATAGGTTCCATTCTTATATCGAAGTTAAGCTTTGGCGGAAGTATAACATTGGTTTCTTTTCTTGCATTATTGATTCTTTATGTATACCTGCAGCCTTCTCCGAAGAAAATAAATATCAAATCTGTTATCGGTAAACTTAAAGGCCTTTTACCTGAAAAGAAAGAAAGGATTATTCCGGTAGAACCCCCGGAGCGAGGCATACGAAAAATCGGAAGAATAAGAGAAATAAGGAAAGAGAAAAGAAAAGAAGTAATAAAAGAAATAAGAGAAGAAAAAGTCCAGAAGGTTGATTTATCTCAGAAGAGTCCCGATTCATTCAGAAAGGACTTTCTTAATGCGCTTAAAGACCCGGTTCCGGTCGAATGGATGTCTACGGAAACCATAAATGATTATAAAAGTATAATAGAGAGTAAATTAGCAAGTTTCGGGATAACGGGAAACATAACAGGAGTTTTGAGAGGTCCGGTGGTTAGCCGATTCGAATTCAAACCCGACCTTGGAATAAAATTATCGAAGATATCAAATCTCGCCAACGACCTGGCACTGGCACTTCATGCGGAAAAAATAAGAATTATTGCTCCCATACCCGGCAAAGGAGTTGTTGGTATCGAAGTACCAAACAAGAATAGAGAAACCGTATTCTTAAAAGACCTTATAGTAAATGAATCTTTTCAGAATAACAACTCTATAACTTACGTCCCCATTGGGAAAAATATAACCGGTAATCCCTTTTATTATTCTATTTCTTTAATGCCCCATATTCTTATTGCGGGTGCTACCGGCTCAGGTAAATCTGTTTTTATAAACTCGGTAATAACTTCCTTGTTATACAAAACAACACCCAAGGAGATTCGTTTCATAATGATAGATCCAAAGAGAATAGAACTTTCGGTGTATAACGGAATACCTCACTTAATTAGAGGCGTTATAAGCGATCAGTCGACAGCGTTGCAATATCTCCTTAAAAGTCTTGAATGTATGGAACAAAGATATAAAGAATTCGCTCGTGTGGGCGTGAGAAATATTCAGGGATACAACAGTAAAATAAAAGATAAAAAACCATATATTTTTATTATTATTGATGAACTTGCGGATTTGATGATGAGAAGCGGAAAGGATGTCGAGAACGCGGTAATAAGGCTTGCCCAGATGAGCAGGGCAGTGGGTATACATCTAATATTGGCTACCCAGAGACCTTCGGTAGATGTAATAACGGGGTTAATAAAAGCTAACTTTCCCGCGAGAGTCGCTT